>CAYWRV010000028.1:0-16487 GCA_964460865.1 uncultured Smithella sp.
GCCGGCGCGCCGGGTCGATGAAGATGCCCTGGCCGAAAATTCCCCGGGCGGTGTAGCTGCCGTCATTGAATGTCCACCACTGATAACCGTATCCATATTCCGGATCACCCGTCTCGGCCCTTTTCGTTGTGGCCATACCAATCCAGTCATCCGGCAGCACCGCCTTGCCGCCCGCCATGCCTCCTCCGAGCATGAACAGACCGAAGCGGGCGAAATCACGGGTCGAGGACTGCAGACAGCAGCCACTGATTTCATGACCCGTCGATCCGATTATCCAGGTGGCATCCTGCTCCATGCCGAAAGGTTGCCAAATCTTCTCGGAAAGATAATCAGCCAGCCTTTTTTTGGTGGCGGAACTCACCAGCACACCCAGGAGATTTGTTTCGCCGGTTTTGTAAACCCATTTCGTGCCGGCAGGAGCTTCTCGCTCCAGTTTACGCATATAACTCACGGTGACATCCATGCCCGGCTCCGGTTTGTGAGAGTTGAACATGGCGACATCCGATTTCGGGTCACCGTAATCTTCGTTCCATTTTACGCCCGAGGTCATGGTCAGAAGCTGCTCGACGGTAACATCGTCATAGACGGACCCTTTGAGATCGGGGATGTAGTCCGATACTTTGTCGTTGACGCTTTTGATGTAGCCGTCTTTCACGGCGGCTCCCGCCAGTGTCGAGGTCAGAGATTTAGCTACCGAAAAGCTTGTCCAGCGTCCCTCCGGCCCGAAACCCAGACCGTATTTTTCCAGGCGTACCTTACCGTCCTGGATGATGATGAGCGCGGCGGTACGCTGATCTTTCATAAACGCGTCAATGTCCAGTCCCCCGGGCAGCGGCTCGCCGGCCGGCAGCGGGTAGGCGTTTTGTCCGGCCTTGATCGGTCGTGATTTGGAAAGGAAAGGTATCCGGTCGAGCGCACGGAAAGTCGCATCACGCTGGCTGGTTGACCAGAAAAGAACTTCCTTGTCGGTGGGCATATTCAAAAGCAGTGTGCGCATGTCTTTGTCAAGTGTGTTCCAGAGTACGGCTCCGGCCGCAACCAGCACCACAATAATTCCAATGACCCATTTTTTCATAAGTATCCCTCCCTGTCTGATGTTGTTTAGTGGTTAAACCTGCGACTTTCGTGCGGGGAAGATTCGCGCGTACCGGAGAAGTGAGCCTGCAAACATATGTGGAAGAAGAATTTGAAAAAATCCCCGATTGATTGTCCCGCCGGCGCATTATAGTCCAGGAACTCTGCAAGAGCAACTACGCAAAAGAGAATATAAGCGGCAAATGATTTCTCGATCTAAATTACCCTGCCTGTTATGGTTTTATTCCCACACCGGATAAAACCATTTACACAGTCAGATTTACACGTCGGGCAATTGTGTCACTCTGAAGGGGTTACACTCCGGGTACCACCGGATAAGACCGTTGCCATTATGTTCGGGTAAGAGTTAATGTCCGCAGATACATGGACGGTTCTTTGTCGATCTTTTACCGCTCGCGTAAACCGGCCGATTATGATGCAAGAGGATAGCGATCCACCCCGCGGAGTGGATCGCTATTAACAGTTATTTATTGTCAAAGTAGCGGCTATAGCGGGCGATGACCCCTGTAGTCATTCCGGATAAGTCCCCGGAGAACGTTTCGAAACGCGAGCGTGTTTTGCGTCCGCTGAGAATGACGGCGCGCACCGAGCTTTTTTCATTGTCTGCCAGAAGGGGATTTTTATCGACAAAACGAAAGAAGCACTCAGTTGCGTTTTCTCTGTTTCGTGTGCCGAACGACGGCAGAGAGTTTAAATTGGCCTGATTCAATGTCACGATGTGTTTGACGGATTTTTTTTCCATGCCACGCCCTCCTGAATCATCAAAAGTTTGGATCTTCATGCCAATCTTTGCCAACAGGTTTTATCAACCAAACTACTGACAACGGACGCAAACAATCCGGGATACCCCGGTTATTATATCGTCAAAGAACAAGGAAACATTATCTGCATAGCTGTATAGCAATCGCTGTGCCATGCGGCAGTCTCAGGAAAACGGCCATAATAGCGGTGATATTTGTGCAAAAAGATTATTAACGGGAGATGTCTTGTATGAAATGATGGCGCTTATTTGTCAAAGCGACGGAGTTTTGACACCCGGGAGCAGTCTCTGAGGCGGGCGTGTTCTTCGCCAACGGGTGGTTTTGTTTTATCGGCGATCCATGCTCACCCATTTGGCAAGGAGGGGCTTTTCTGTTTGCGTCCAGTCATTGGAGAGGCGCAGGGTGAGGAAGGACTCGTAGAGCTCATCCATCGTTTTGGCTGCCTCTTCAATAAGGTAAATGCGCTCCAGAAGCCTGCCGGAAGGATCTTCGGACATCTCCTGCCAATCGAAGGTCGGCATTTTCATTGATTGAAAGTAAAACGTGTCGGCTTTGAAGTTAAACTCCCACTGATTCTGATCACGGTGGAGTTCGATGATTGCTTCTTTGACTTTTTTCCCCTGCCGGATGGCTTCCTTCCCTTCGGTAAGCTCCGCGTGCAGTCCGGAACAGACCACTCCCTGGGCGTATTCGCCCCGGCCCGCCTCCAGAGCGACCCGTTTGAGCAGATGCAGTTGGACTTCTTCCGTTTTGGTGAGAGACACTTGCCCGCCCCTTTGCTCGGATTTGAACCAAAGCCAGGTGAGAAACTCGCGGCCGATGGAGACGAAGTCGCCGGCTCCATCGTCATCTGAATCTGTTTTTACGTTTTGCTGAAGTTGCGGGTATTCCCGCGGCACGATGCGTTTCAATCCCAGGGAAAAGGTTTTTTTGAACAGATCGACAAAATCGTCCACCACTTTGTCGGAAAGGGATGAAAAGTAAACCCTGTTTTGTCCGATGTTCCACAACACATCATGAAATGAGGGAACGGGCTCGCTTCTGGAGAGAAGCTCGAGCTTCACCTTGTCTTTCAAATTTTCACCGGCCGCTTTGCCGATGCGTGTCTGCCCGTGCTCGGCCATGAATCGTCTCTGCTCTTCCATCAGGCGGACTTTGAACAGTTTGGGCGGGATCATCTTGTGGTCGGCGCGCAGTGAAAAGACGAGATAGTCGCCCAGCGAGTAGTCGTCTTTGTTGAAATCCGTGTCCAAAATGTCCATGGCCGATACCCACCCCAGCCGTTTCTCTTCCGTTGTATGACGGCTTTCACGAAATGAGTTGGCCTTGAGCCGGCTATCGACAAATGCCATGAATGTCTGCGGAAGCTGCCCTTCGACCGCAAAGCGCATAAACGAGAAATTTCCCTTGATGAGTCCCATAATCAGTCACTTCTTTCGGAGCGCACCGTATCTTATCACAGGCTGTCCGTCAAGGATTTATTAGAGAGAAATAACCTGATAAATCAGGAGGTTCTCATCGATAAGAGCTGAAATTTACCAATAGACAGGGGGTTTATTTTATGTTACTCAAAAAAACCTTTTTGGAGGTTTCCGCCGTGAAAATTAAAAAAGTGGGCATTATTGCCAACGTTGAAAAGGATAATATCGCCGGATTTACCGCCAAATTGAAAAAATGGCTGGAGGATCGCCGTCTTAAAGTACTCCTGGAGGCCAATATCGCCGTCGCGGTGGGCAGCGCCGGTTTTGAAATTGAAAATCTGGCCTCGCGGGTGGATCTGCTGGCCGTCCTGGGCGGAGACGGCACGATGCTGCGGACGGCGCGATATGTCGCCCGCCATCCCGTGCCCATTGTCGGGATCAACATGGGGACGTTCGGTTATCTGACGGAAGTGAACCTGAACGAAACCTACGCCGCCCTGGAGCTTATCCTGAGGGGTGATTTCACGACGGAAAAAAGGATGATGCTGGATGTCAAAGTCAGGCGCGGCAGGAAAATCATCGGCTCGGGAATCGTTTTGAACGATGTGGTGATCAATCGCGGCAATCTTTCCCGCATTGTGGAGCTGGAAACGTCCGTCAATGATCAGCACCTGACCACCTACAAATCGGACGGTCTCATCATTTCCACCCCGACCGGTTCGACCGCCTACAGCCTTTCCGCCGGAGGCCCTATTGTTTTTCCCGGCGAGTGTCTGATTATCATCAATCCCATCTGCCCGCACACCCTGACCAACAGACCGGTTATCTTTCCGGAAACTTCGGTGCTGCAAATTACTATCTGGTCCAAGGAGGCGGGCGCGACCGTGACGTTGGACGGCCAGGAATCCTACCGGCTCAATTCCGGCGATGTCATCAGCGTCAGGAAATCGAAACATTTCACCAGACTGGTTTTGTCGCCCCATCGGAGCTATTGGGAAATTCTCCGCTCCAAACTCGGCTGGGGCAGCATACCGCCTGGTGCGGGAAAAGGGAAAAATGCTTCAACAACTGAGCATTAACAACTTCGCCATCATTGATGAACTGAGTGTTTCGTTTGATGAGGGGCTGAACATCATTTCCGGTGAAACCGGCGCCGGGAAATCCATATTAATCGGAGCGGTAAGCCTTCTTCTGGGCGATAGAGCCAGTGCGGAGATGATCCGCTCGCACCGGGATGCGGCGGACGTGGAGGCGCTTTTTTACATAGAGGGAAATAAGGCAGTGCGCGAGAAATTGACTTCGCTGGGCTTTCCCGCCGGTGACGAGCTGGTCATACGTCGGGTGATATCCCGCACCGGAAAAAACAGGGCCCATGTCAACGGCCGTCTGGCCACGCTGGCGCAGCTGTCCCTGATCAGTGAATCGCTCATTAACATTTGCGGACAGCACGAGCATCAGCTGATCCTTGCAGCGGAAAATCATATCGACATACTTGACGAATTCGGGGGCTGCCTGGCGGCTCGCCGGGACTATGAGGCCCTCTATGCAGATTATCAGAAAACATGTGCGCGTCTGGTTTCGCTGGAGGATTTACTCCGCCGCCGCACAGAGAAAACTGAGCTGCTGGAGTTTCAACTTGGCGAGATAAACAGACTCAATTTGCAAAAGGGTGAGGATGCGGCGCTGACAGAGGAGAAAAAGCTGCTCGCCAACACGCAAAAGCTAGCCGGATGGGCCGAATCCGCCTTTGCTCTTTTGTACGGAGACGGCGGCTGCGTGAACGAGCAGCTAAAAGAGGCACTCACTCAAATAAAAGAAATCCTGAAAATCGACCGGGGCCTCCAGCTTTCAATATCAGAGCTCGAAGGCAGCTACCTCGCCCTGCAGGAAGCGGCCCTGACGCTGCGTGATTATGCGGGGCGTCTGGTTTTCGACCCGGAGCGTCTGGCCGCGGTTGATGAACGCCTCGACGCGATAAACCGGCTCAAAAGAAAGCATGGCGGCACCATCGACAGCCTGATGGCGCGCAAAAAAGAGATGGAAGAAGAGCTGGCGCATGCAAGCGGCGTGGAAGAACAAATAGCCGCGCTCACCAGGGAAAAGGAGCAGGCGGCAGTCGTGCTGCTGGCCAGAGCACAGGCTCTGTCTGATGACAGAAAGAAGGCGGCCGCTTTCCTCAAAAAAGCTATTGATGAACAGATGCATGATTTGAACATGCCGCACGCTTCCTTCTTTGTCGAATTTTTGCAGACAAGACCCTTGTCGGAGGGGGCTTTGGGCCCCAAAGGCATTGATGAGATAGAATTTTATCTGACGTCAAACCTGGGTGAAGAGCCCAGGCCGCTCAACAAAATAGCCTCCGGCGGCGAGCTGTCGCGCATTGTGCTGGCGCTGAAAAATGTCCTGTCGCAAACCGGCTCGGTCACTACGGTGGTGTTTGACGAGGTGGACAGCGGCATCGGCGGCGCTACGGCGGAAATTGTCGGGCGGAAGCTCAAGGAAATATCCGCGCATCATCAGGTGATCTGCATTACGCACCTGCCGCAGATTGCCAGCTATGGCTCGTCTCATCTGAAAGTGAGCAAAAAGGTAGCCGGCGGCCGCACCGCCACCATGGTGGAAAGCATTAATGAACATGCGCGGATTGAGGAGATCGGCCGGATGCTGGGCGGAGTGGATGTCTCCGAAACAGCCAAAGACCATGCCCGGGCGATGATCGCCCGGGCAAATGCATCGGATAAGACGGCCGGCGAAGGAGGAGGCGGCAATGCTCAGAAAAGCACGAATCGGTGAGGTCAAGACGATCCAACGGCTGATCAATCAATCAGCCGCAAAAGGGGAGATGCTGCCGCGCTCGCTGATGGATATATATAACTCCGTACGCGACTTCATTGTCTATTTTGATGAAGACCGGCAGAGAATAGTCGGTGTTTGCGCCATGAATATCATCTGGGAGAACCTCGCGGAGGTGCGATCTCTGTTTGTGGAGGAGGACTGGCGCAAAATGGGCATCGGCCGCCAGCTGGTCGAGTTTTGCATTTCCGAGGGCATTACCCTGGGACTGTTTCGAATCTTTACCTTGACCTACAAAAAAGAATTTTTCGCCAAACTCGGTTTCCACGAAGTGGATCGCGCCACACTGCCGGAAAAAGTCTGGTCGGACTGTTTCCGCTGCCCGAAATATCCGGATTACTGCGATGAAGTCGCGATGATTATCGAACTATGAGACACCTGGTCAATCTCATTTTGCTGATCATGGTGACAAGTTCGGTTTTAGCCGGATGTGCGCGCGTCGTGCGGTATGAACCGTCGCCATCAACGCAGGCGCTTATTCCCGTTTCATCTGCGGATATTGAATTTTACGATGACCTGGACCTTGAGTCTCTTTTTCTGGCCATCGACAGAAGCCTCGCCTACTACAATGGAGCCGCCCTCAATCAGGTTTTTCATGCCGGAGGGAAAACCTTCAGCGCCGGCAAGATGAGTCGGTCGCTCCAAACCTTCCGGCGGATCATGGAAAGCGGCGCCCCCCGTGAAGAAATTAAAGAGCTCATCTTCCGTGATTTTGACGTGTATCGTGCGGCGGGCGCGGCGGTATCGGGTGAGGTCATCTTTACCGGGTATTTCGCTCCCATGCTTGAAGGCTCGCTCAAGAGAACCTACCGCTGCCGCTATCCTCTGTACAGGGCGCCTCCGGAGCTTGTGGAAAAAAGCACCTCTTCCTCCGGCGCGCCCTTACTTACTCGAAACAACGAAGAGACATACTATCACAGCCGCAGGGAAATCGATGTCGGCGGTGTTTTGCAAAACAAAGGCCTGGAGCTTGTCTGGGTGGCCGACCCGGTGGAACTTTTTTTCCTGCACATTCAGGGCTCGGGAAGAATCCGCCTGGAGGACGGTCGATGGGTGACTGTCGGTGTGCACAAAACCAACGCCCGGCCCTATCGTTCGATGCCGGAAGATATTTTGCAGCAGGTCAGGCGTGACAGGGGAAGCGCCTCATATGCCAATGTGAAAGCGTGGCTGAAAGACAGAGGCGATGACGAGTTAAATGAAATCCTAAGCTACTACGAAAGATACATTTTTTTCCGTTTCCTGGAAAAAGACCCGCAAGGCTCCATCGGCCAGCCGGTAACACCCGCGAGGTCCATCGCCACAGACCCGGATTTTTTCCCTCCCGGAGCGCTTGCCTTTATCCGCCTTACCAAGCCCGTGTTTGACGACGCGGGTCGGCCTGTCCAGCGTGAGGCATTTTCGCGTTTCGTACTGAATCAGGACAAGGGCGCGGCCATCAAAGGGCCCGGAAGGGTCGATCTTTTCTGCGGCTTCGGCCGCGAAGCGGAAGCAGTGGCGGGCAGCTTGAAAGAGAGAGGTCAATTATATTTTCTTCTGCCCAAATAGACGATCTCCTGCCAGGCTGTCCGCTGTGTCGGATTTTCGTCTATTTCGTTGACATAAAACGCAAATAGTCATATAGCCAGAGCCTGAAAAAAAAGAAGGAAAAGGCAGATTGAATCATGCTGGAGTTAAAAAACCTGTATTTTACCGTTGAGCAAAGTGAAGGCGGAGGCACCCGCAACATTATCGACGGAATGAATTTTACCTTTGAAGACGGGAAATTCTACGCGATCACCGGTCCCAACGGCAGCGGCAAGACCACACTTGCCAAACTGATCATGGGCATCAACCCCGCGACTCAGGGTGAGATAATTTTCAACGGCACGAATATTTCCGGCCTGTCGATCTCGGAGCGCGCCAAAGCCGGCATTGCCTACAGTTTTCAGCATCCCGCACGCTTCAAGGGCATCACCTTCCGCGATCTTTTGGCGATTGCCACAGGTGTCGAGGACGAACATAAGCTTCTGGAAATAGTCAGGCGAGTGGGTATCTGTCCTTTGTCTTTTCTGGATAAGGAAGTCGATGCGAAACTTTCCGGAGGGGAAATCAAGAAAATCGAGCTTGCCATCACCATCGCGCTTAACCCGGAACTGGCGATTTACGACGAGCCCGACACAGGCATCGACCTGTGGACGATAGGTCCCATGGTCAATCTCCTGAAAAAAGAAATGACCCGGAGGGATATGACAACAATTGTGGTGAGCCACAACAGATCCTTCCTGGAGGCCGCGGATGTCATACTGATCATCGATGGAGGTAAAATTGTCTACAACGGAGACCTGGAGGGAGCCGTGCCGCTTTTGGAGGATCTGAGCGTATGCACCTACCGGAATACCTGCGAAGGAGATCACGATGCTGAATGCTTTAGATAAATCATTGCTCAAAACGGTCGCCGATCTGGAGGGGATTCCAAAAGGCGCCTACAACATAAGAAAAGACGGCAAACTGCTGGCGCGGCAGGTGTCCGCCAATATTGACATCGAAACCAACGAGGAAGGCACAGGCATCATCGTCACAATCAAACCGGGTACCAAAAATGAATCGGTGCATATTCCGGTGATATTGAGCCAGGCCGGTCTTTATGACGTGGTTTACAACAGTTTCATCATCGGTGACGATGCAGATGTTGTTATCGTTGCCGGTTGCGGGATTCATTGCGGCACGTCCGAGCCGGAGGGGCATGCCGGCATCCATGAATTTAAAGTCGGCAAAAGGGCCAAAGTGACTTACGTGGAAAAGCACTACGCCTCCGGTGAAGGTACGGGCAAGAGGACGCTCAACCCGACCACCAAAGTGTTTCTCGACGAAGGCGCCCAGGCGGATATGGAGCTCACCCAGATCGGCGGTGTTGATGATACCACCCGCGTCAATGAAGCCCAACTGGAGGCGGGCAGTCTTTTACTCATCACGGAGCGAGTGATGACCGATGGCGAACAAAGCGCCGTGTCAACCAACAATATCGTCCTGAAAGGCGCCGGCAGCCGCGCCAATATGATATCCCGCTCGGTCATGAAGGGCAATTCCCGTCAGGTGCTCTACGCCACCATAGAAGCGCGTAACAAATCATTCGGCCATATCGAGTGTGACGCGATCATCATGGATAACGGGACGAATGAAACCATGCCCGCCCTGAAGGCGTTTCATCCGGATGCGGAATTGACCCATGAGGCTTCCATCGGCAAGATCGCCAATGATCAGCTTACAAAACTTATGAGCCTGGGCCTTGATTACGACCAGGCGGTCAACAGAATAATTCAGGGATTCCTGAAATAGATGTCCGGAAGATACCCGGTATAATATTTTCGAACAACCAGCTCTCATTTTCCTGTCGGCGGGAACGTAACCGACTATGTTTCAGCCCTTCTCATTATGTCTGCGCCTGTTTATCTTGTTTTTGGCGATCTGTTGCGGCGCATGCGCTGGCCTTATAAAACCTTCGTTGCCGGACGCATCTTTTTTTACACCTCTTAGCCTTGACGGTCCTTATGACGCGGACATTCCGCCTGAATACGTGAGCCGGTTGAAAGCCGCCAATTCAGCCGGCCATACATTTCTTCCTTACGCCTTTCTCGGTATCGCCGCTTATTTTGAGGAGCTCGGGGATGAGGAGCGCTGTGTTCATTTCCATGAACGCGCCATCGCCCAATTCAGGCAAAACGGCAATACGACAGGCCAGGCAGTGGTTGAGGCCCGTAAAATAGCTGCTTTAATGAAATTCGGTGAAACAAAGCGGGCATCGGCGCTTACGGATGAGCTGGAAAACAAAGGGGCGGGTTACCTGCCGGAAGCCTTCATTGTGTACAACCGGGCTGGCCTTCGTCTTCAAAACGGTGATTACGTCAGAGCCGGCCTGCACTTCAGGCAGACACTGGCCTTGTGTGCGGACGAGCCGGATGACCCTGAGTGGCTGATGCTTAAGAGGGATGCTCTTTACGGCCTGGGCCTGGCCCGCCTTGCGGGCGGCTACTTCACTCAAGTAGCCGGGAAGCTTTTGGCCGGCGATTCAGATGAACAGCTCAATCAGAAGATCCGCGACGATGTTCCCGAAACTCTGTCCGTCTGGGAGCAGGCGCTTGCGGCAAACGAAAAAATCAAACAAACCAGGGCCTATCGTTTTTTCCCCGAGGCGGCGCCGGCGTGGCTGGAGTGTGACCTGTTGAATTATCTGGGGTTGTCTTCGGGGATCGCCGGACGGACACAGGAGGCGCTTTCTCATCTGGAGGCGGCCGCACGCGCTGCCCGCGCTGCCGGTTATGTTTTGGGGGAAGCGGACAGTATGCTCTTTTTGTGTCATGTCCATCTTTTGAACAAAAATGAGCGTGTCGCGTCACGGCGGGCATTGCGGACTCTCTCCGAAACTGCCCGTCGCCTGCGGCTTGTTTCCTACAGCGTATGGGCGCAGCTTTTGGGCGCGCACTATGCCCGAGAGGAAAAAGACACGCAGCAGGCGCTCAAGGCAACATCCCATGCCCTGGCACTCGTGGAGGGAAGCTCCCCCTGGTATCCATCACGGGCGGGCGTTAGAGGGGGAGGTTTTTTTGATCTGCAGGCTCTTTACGAAGTTGTAGTTGAAATGGAGGTTGCCGAAGGCGGGGAGACGCGGGCATTTCGTATCGCCGAGCGCTCAAAGGCATCCCTGATGAAGAGCCGTCTGGCGCACGAGCTGTCATTGATGGATTTCCCCTATGATCAGGATGCCGGGGCGCTAAAGCTTTGTCAGGCTCAACTGTCACAGGAATATACAAAACTGCTCATGCCCGGCCCGCCCGGCGCTGTCGCCCGGATATTGCAAAACATCGAGCTCTCCGAAAGCAGCCGGGTCTTATTGATGGAGCGCCTCAAAAACAGCACAAGCCCCCTGGGGAAAGTATATTCACTTTCAGTCCCTGAACCGGATGAACTTAAGCGGCTCCTGGAGAGCAATAAAACAGTCTTTTCCTATTTCACGGGCAGACTTGGTTTGTATGTGTGGGTGGTAAGCGGTAAAAAGATGCGCTTCAAGGAACTCCCCATGACGAAACAGGAGGTCAATCGATTGACCGATGCCTATCGCGGAGCCCTAATGTCCGGGGACAGGGCTGCAGCGGATGAGCTGGCCCAAAAGGCATATGATGCTTTTTTAAAGCCGGTGATTCATTTTGTGGACGGGGACTCAATAGGTTTGAGCCTGCACGGGCCTCTTTGCCGCGTTCCTTTCGCATCTCTGCGCTACGCCGGGTCTTACCTGGTAGATGGTTTTACAATTTTTTATCTGCCGCACGCGGGAATGGTCAAACCTTCCCCGCGGCCTGCCGATGCCGTGCATCTGAAGCAGACATTGATTATTTCCGATCCCCGCTGCGCGGATCCTTCCCGGCCTGCTCCGTATAATGCCAAAGAGCTCGCAGCCGTAAAAAAAATATTTCCCAAATACGATGAATTGCATTTTACGGAGCTTCCCACCGGACGGAAGCCATCCGGTGTCTATGACGTACTCCACTGGTCTTTGTACGACTGTCCGGGAGGCGATGCCCTCGACGACTCATACGCGCCGGGCCAGTCGGCAAAGCGAAGGGATTCCTGCCCGCGAGCGGAGGATTTATTTGAGCCTTCACTGTCCGCGAAAACGGCTTTTTTGAGTTCCTGCCGGCCGGCGCGGTCGTCTTCCGGAAAAAGCGGACTCTCCGCATTGACGGGAGTCTGGCTATATGCCATAAGTCCTTTTGTGGTGACTCAACTGTGGGAGGTGCCGGACACAACCAGAGGTGTTTTTATAAAATTATATTATGAGAGCCTGAAGAAAAGCGGTGATACTGTATATTCATTAACAGTGGCGCAAAATGAGATGATTCAGGCCGGCTATGGGCCGTCCGACTGGGCGGCATTTGTGGTTTCCGGCAGATACTGAACCGTCCGGCGCATCCCCTGATTAAAGGTGCCGGATGGCAGCTACCGTCAAGGAGGTTAAAGGTGCAGCAGGACGAAATTATCAATTTGCTTGACGCCATCGAAGATAAGATGATGGGTGCGGACACGCTTGGTTTTTCTCCCGATGTATTGGCCGTTTTAGATGATATGGAGGCAGGCAACAATGAAATTGAGATGCTGAAATTCCGTATCGCACCGGAAATTCTTGTAAAAATATTCAACATTGCCAATTCAGCCTATTATGGAGCTCTAAAGAAAGGAAATATTCACACATTTTACGAGTTAGTCACCAGACTTGGCATGAGCCATACCAAGGCGCTGATCATTATTCTTGCGCAGCAGAAACTCGCCCGTGGCGACGAAAAGGTAGAGGCAGTCTTCGCCGGCAGCTTTGCCGCCTCGGTGGTAGGGAAGCTGCTTGCGCTGCAGATGGGTGTCCGGGAAGACGCAGCCAAGAGAGTCGAGCTGGGGGGATTATTTTCCGAGATCGGCAAAATGATCATGATCGTTTACAAAAAGCTCCATGCCGCCGATGACGAAAGAATTGATGATGTCTTTGTTGAAAAATACTTCCCCTACCTGACAGAAAGGATCATTGATGTCTTCGCCCTGCCCGATTACCTGAAGGCAATGGTCTTTCAGGAGGGACTGGGCGTGGAGGCGGGGCACATCACGCTATCGGGCATTACCCGTCTGGCAATAAGTTTTGTACGGGAAAGTTTCCGAAAACACCACAACCGCCTGCTTGTCGAACCACTCGCCCTTCCCCTGGAATCTGACCAATTGATGTCTTTGGAACATATTATAGCAGAGCAGTTCAATGCCGTCGGGCTGGGCATGTATCTGATTGTTGACAGGGGTAAAAAAAGGCTGTTGCCCGTGCGCGAGCGAGTGAAGGCGTAAAAGAAGCGAAAGGTCGCAGGGAAACGTTGGCCGGACGCCCGGGGCCGGGGCTGTGCGGCAGGTGAAACATCAATACTTGTATTCAGGAGAGGTCATGCACGACAAGTCATCCGCAAACAAGCCGCCATCATCTGATTTTTATTTTATGGAAAGCGAGGAAGAGGCCATCCGCCTGGATATCAAGACGGATCCGGACGCGGTGCGCGATCAGGCGCGCTGGTGCGGGTTGGCGCCGGGCATGCGTGTGCTGGATGCCGGCTGCGGCGCGGGGATAACCACTTCCATTCTGGCCGGCATGGTGCAGCCTGGCGGAAGCGTCCTGGGCGTTGATTATTCCTCTGAGAGGGTTGAGTACGCCAAAACCCACTACAGCCACATCCGGGGAGTTTCTTTTGAACTGCATGATTTGAGAAATCCGTTGAATGAGCAGGGCAGGTTCGACCTGATCTGGATACGCTTCGTTTTAGAGTATCATCGCGTGGGCGCTACAGATATTGTCAGGAATCTCATCGATGCGCTCAAGCCCGGCGGCTGCCTGTGCCTCTTGGATCTGGACTACAACTGCCTGATCCACTA
Organism: uncultured Smithella sp.; assembly: GCA_964460865.1. Taxonomy (GTDB): domain Bacteria; phylum Desulfobacterota; class Syntrophia; order Syntrophales; family Smithellaceae; genus UBA8904. The sequence continues at coordinate 13,562 of CAYWRV010000028.1, forward strand.
CGAGCTGCCGCCCGCCACGATGGAGATGCTAAGACGAATCATGGAGGCGGTTGACGAGCGCTTTAATTTTGACACTTTCATCGGGCGAAAATTATATTCTTTTCTCTATGATGCGGGAATGCAGGACATCAGCGTCGGCCTGAGAGCACACAACCTGTTTTACGGCGAGATGAATGAAAGCAGCAAGTTCAACCTGACCAAAAAAATAGAGACAGCCGGCTGGGCGGTCGATGACCTCATCAGCGCCTCTTATCGGGGGGGCTATCGCGGGCTCTACGATGATTTTATAAAATACATAAACGATCCACGGCGCTTCAGCTACACCCCGCTAATCATGTGCAGGGGTTTCAAGCCCGCCGGCGGTTAAACAGTCTGTTTGTCGAGGATCCGGCGGATGTTAAAAAGCAGGTCTTCGGGGCGGTAGGGTTTGTGAATGAAACCGGCGGCGCCTGCCTGTGCCAGCTCTTCCGCCTGGGTAGCGCTCATATAGCCGCTGGTCATCAGCACCTTTACCTCCGGATTGATTTCGTGAAGCTCCTGCAGGCATTTTCTGCCGCCACCGCCGGGCATGATCAGGTCAAGCACAACCAGTTCAAATTCGTCTTTTTGTCCGGCGTAAATCTCGATCGCCTCTTCACCGCTTTGTGCCGTCTCCACACTATAGCCGAACAGCGAGATCATTTCTTTGACAGTTTCCAGAATGCTTTTTTCGTCGTCAACCAATAGAAGCTTTTCCGTCCCGCGAGCAATCTTTCCCAGCGCCGCCGGCTCTTCCATTACCCCAAAAGAAACGTTCGAGGCGGGCAATATAATGCGGAAAGTCGTCCCGCGGCCCGGCGTGCTTGCGCAGTCGATGAAACCCTGATGGTTTTTTACGATGCCCTGCACGACTGAAAGCCCCAGTCCGGTGCCTGCGCCCGGCTCCTTGGTCGTGAAAAAAGGATCGAAAATCTGCTCGATCAGGGCCTGCTCCATCCCGTGTCCCGTGTCGCTTATGGACAATTGCACATAGCGTCCGGGAGGAACATGGCAGTTGCCGACAGGTGTTGTTGTGCTGAGGATCAGGTTGTCTGTCCTGATGCTGATCAGGCCCATATCACCGATGGCATCGCGCGCGTTGATGATCAAATTCATGATGATCTGGCCGATTTGGGCCGCCTCCGCCTCGATGAGGAAAATACCTTCGGTAAGTTCCGTCTTGATTTCAATCATCTTGGGTATGGATTTGGTAAGCAGCGAGTGAATGCTTTTGATCTCGTGATTAATGTTGACTGTTTTGGACTCAGGTTCGGCTTTTTTGCCGAACATAAGCAGCTGGCGAACCAGCTCGCGCGCGCGTGTGATCAGGTCGGCGATATTTTTAAGATAGGGGAGATCCGCTTCGTTGCCGAGCCTGCCGGCCAGCATCAGCTGGTTATAGCCCATGATGGCCTGAATAATATTGTTGAAATCGTGGGCGATGCCGCCGGTCAGGGTTCCGATCGCCTCCATTTTTGAGGCATGCAGAAGCTGTGCCTCAATGGCGCGCAGCGTGGAGATGTCCTTGATTGTCCCCACCACGCCGATCACCACTCCATCAGCGTCAAAATCAGGTGCGGCGCTAAGCACAATCTGGCGCACCGTGCCCCGTGCACCGGTGATGGTAAAGTAGCGGTCGCGGATTCTAAGCTTGTTGACAATTACATCTTCGATAGTTTCGGCAAATGATTCCTGGTCTGCCGGACCGAGGAAGTCGCTCAGGCGCTTGCCCTCGAGCATTGATTTGTCATGCCCCAGAATCTCCATCCAGGCCTGGTTAACATATCTGATGCGGCCCTGGTCATCGAGCCGGTAAATGATGTCCGGTGCGTTATCGCTCAAGTTACGGAACCTTTCCTCGCTTTGGGCGATCTCTTTGTGTACCCGGGCGTTATTGAGGCTGATGCCTATTTGCCGGGCGATGCCAATGAGCAGGCTGATCTCGCTTTGCGTTGTCTTTGTTTTGGCATGTGTGACGTCGACGGCCAGCACTCCTTCGGATTTTCCTTTAAATACAATGGGCACACAGATGAAGGAACGTATGCCCAGATCCCTGATCAGCCTGGAGCTTCTTTTGGACAGGTTGGCTTCTATCTCATCGGCCACATCAACGAAAAAAGGCTTTTGATTAATAAACGCCTGATAAAAATAGCCCCTCGATGCGGGGTTGGTAAGACTGAATTCCAGATTTTTCGAAAGAGCCGCCTCTTCGCTGGTGAAGCCGTGGCCTGCGCAAAACACGAGTTTCGTTCTGTCGGGATTGGCCAGCATCACCAGGCTTCGTTCGAACATCAGCCTTTTGTGCAGTGCCTCCGTAATGAAATCCAGAAGCTCGTTTTGATCCAGAATGCTGGATATCGCTTCTCCTATTTCACGGACCAGTTCTGATTCATTGTGCCGGAAATTGATTTGATTGACTACTTCATCGGAAGTTATTCCCTGCTGCCTGAGATTTGCAGCCATTTCTTTGCCGCGCAAAAAGGAGCCGAACAGCAAAACCCCCAAAGAACCGCACAAGATTATCAAAGTGGCGATGAGCCATTCATGGACGGGCATCAGGGCATACAGGCCAAGTGACAAAGGGACGAGCGCCAAAATGGCGTAAGAGCCTATTCTTTTCCACAAAAGCGACTCGGGCATGGTCCAGCTGATCAGATAGCGGCACTGCGGGTCGCCGCGGTGGATACATTCCGGATGTTCCACCCGGGCGAATTTTCCCGTAAAAATCCGGGCGATAGCTTCAAACAAGCCGATCCGGTTGTTGCACTGAAACGGTTCTTCCTTCACGCCCGGGTTGGGCGTCGCCAGCAGCTCGATTTTGTTTTCCTTGAGATTGCGGCTCCGGATGGAAGTGTGGCGGCTCTGGTTCATGGCAATTTTTTCCACTGCCCAGTAGGCCATTGCCGGC
>CAYWRV010000029.1:0-16398 GCA_964460865.1 uncultured Smithella sp.
CATCGACCCGCTGGCCGGCTCCTACTATGTGGAATCGCTCACCAATGAAATAGAGGAAAAAGCTACACAATACATCGAAAAGATCGACGAAATGGGCGGCATGATCGCGGCCATCGAAAAGGGTTTCCCCCAGATGGAAATCGCTGACGCCGCCTATAAATTCCAGCAGCAGATCGAAAACAATCAAAAAATCATGGTCGGTGTCAATAAGTACGTGACCCAAACTCAGCACACGGTGCCGCTGGTGGAGATTGACGAAAGCGTCGGCGAGGAACAGGTCCGCCGCCTGAAGGATATTCGGCGACGCCGCGACAGTCGTGCCGTATCCCGATCACTTACCGACATCCGTGCCGCGTGCAAAAACGGTGACAATGTCATGCCTCATTGTATCGCTGCGGTCAGGAATCTGGCCACCACACAGGAGATCTGCGATGTGTATCGTGAAGTTTACGGGGAATACAGGGATCCGGGACTGTTTTGAAAAACAAAATGATTCTCATGCGGCTCCACTCGTCACAAGAGCCGCGGCACCCCGTCGGATATAACCCGACTATGAAAAGAGGTATTTGAGGGAAACAATATGACACAAAGAAAAATCAGAGTCATGGTGGCCAAGCCTGGTCTGGACGGCCACGACCGCGGCGCCAGAGTGCTGGCACGCTGTTTTCGCGATGCGGGCTTTGAGGTGATCTACACCGGATGCCATCAAACTCCTGAACAGGTCGCTGCCGCGGCCATTCAGGAAGACGTTGACCTGGTGGGTTTGAGCTGCCTGTCGGGCGCACACCGTGTTTTATTTCCGCGCGTTGTGGAGTTGCTGCGCGAGAAAAACGCCGGCGACATCGCCGTTATCGGCGGGGGTATCATCCCCGAACAGGATTTCCAGATGCTCTACGACGCAGGCATTCAGGCGATTTTCACTCCTGGCGCATCGCTTGATTCCGTGGTGGAATGGATCCGCGACCACGTAAAAAGCCGCCATTGAGCCGGCCGCCGGGGTAAGATGTTTATGGAAACCACAAAAAAAATACGCGCAGGCGATGTCCGCACCGCATCTCGTCTCATCCGTGACCTTGAGGACAGACTGCCCGGCGCCCGCCCTAAACTCAAGAACCTTTTCCTTCACACCGGTAAATCATTCATCATCGGCATCACCGGCTCGCCCGGTGCAGGCAAAAGCACACTGACCGACGCACTGGTGCATGAATTCAGGCGTCGCGCGAGAACCGTAGGCGTGCTCGCCGTCGATCCGAGCAGCCCCTTCACCGGCGGCGCCATTTTGGGCGACCGCATCCGTATGCTGCGGCATGCAGAAGATGAGGGCGTGTTTGTGCGCTCGCTGGCCACCCGCGGCGCCCTGGGCGGCCTATCACAGGTGGCGGGCGACGCCATCCATGTGATGGAAGCCATGGGCAAGGATGTCATCATCGTGGAAACCGTCGGCATCGGCCAGCAGGAACTGGACATCATCAATCATGCCCACAGCGTGGTCGTCGTTTTAGTGCCAGGCATGGGCGATGACATCCAGGCGATGAAAGCGGGTATCATGGAAATTGCCGATGTTTTTGCCGTTAATAAAGCCGACCGGCCCGGCGCGAGGCAACTGCAAACGGAGCTTACGGCCCTGCTTAGCACCACGGCCCTCCCCGAAGGAGGCTGGCGGCCGCCGGTCGTGAGTCTGGGCAATCTCTACGAGCCGGCGAGCTTTGCCCAACAAGCATCCGAGCTGGCGCAAAAAATCATGGAGCACCATGATCACCTCATCGTCAGCGGCCGTCTGTCGGGACGCCTGGAAAGAAAAGCCATGATGGAAATTACCGAAGCGCTCAGATCCAGTATCCTTGAGCCGGTTCTGTCCCGGCTGATGAGCACCGGCGAATTGAAGGTAATGACCGGCCGCGTAGCCAACCGCGAAACCGATCCCTACTCGGAGGCTGAGGCAGTCGCCGCCCGCTTTCTGAAGGTGGAGGGAACAACATGACAAAAGCGACCACGAAAAAAACACTTACAAAAAAACCGCAAGGGAAAAAACAACACCCGGAGAAAACCGCCCGGCCCGAGGCATTATCACCGCATGGCCTTGTCATCGTTATTACCGGAAACGGCAAGGGCAAAACTACCTCCGCCTTCGGCCAGGCTCTGCGCGCCGCGGGTCACGGCCAAAGGGTTTTCATCATGCAGTTCATGAAAGGCCGCGACTATGGCGAATATAAAACCGTCCGCAAATATCTGCCGCAAATCACCATCCGCCGCTCCGGGCTCGATAGCTTTGTGATGCGTGACAATCCCGCCCAGATTGACATTGAGCTTGCCCGCCGCGGCTTCGAGGCGGTAAAAAAAGCCGCCTCTTCCGGCAAATACGACATGCTCATCCTCGATGAAATAAATGTCGCGGTTGATTTCAAATTAATCCCCGTAGAAGATCTGATTGACTTTATTAAAAACAAGCCGCCGGCGCTTGATCTGGTCCTCACCGGACGCTATGCCCCCAGGGCACTTGTCAAACTGGCTGACACGGTGAGCGAAGTGAAGGAGATCAGGCACCACTACGCGGCCGGCATCAAAGACCGCGCAGGAATCGAGTATTGAACAGTCGCCCGATTTGGCGCTACCACACATTTCGCTTTACCCGAACCAGGCTGCGCCCACTGATGTACTTGCTTGGCATTCCAACGCCGGACGTCAAATGACGCGCGCCGTGAAATCCATGATCTTCCCGTTTCAGCAGGATACTCCACACAGCCGGCATGGCTGAAAAAATAACATTTTTACCATACCGGGCATATCCGGGCTGATTAACCGGTTATGACCCGGCCGATGCCGCAGCCTAAAATCACCTTGACACGGCAGTCGCCCATCCCTATATTCCCGCCAGTAAAATACTCCCGGAAGCTCTTATAAGCGGGGAAAAAGGATGTCACCATGGTGCGGGCCTTTTTACGTCTTGTCGTTATTTTGATGGAGGCAACTTCAAAGGGTACGGGGATTGGGGAAAACGGGCGGCCGCTTGTGTGGAATTTCGTGAAGATCACACCTGTGGCATTACTCATGGCGATCCTGCCTTATATGACATGTCCCCAAAGTGCGCTCGCAGACAATGTACCCGGCGCCCAGGTAGTCCTGGACAATGAACCGGTATTGACTATTCATGCGGGAGCTTTTTCCTTTTCGGTCCCGGAAAGGGCCAAAGTAATCTCTGCGCGCATCGCCTCCGTGGCGCGAACTTCTAATCTGTCCGCCGAGCGCATCTCCGTATATCACGGCGAAACACAAAGCACGATCGCACTGGATGACCTTCTTTTGATGACTGTGACGGACGATGACGCGTCTGCGGCGAAAATGCCGCGCGAGGAACTCGCCGCTAAAAACAAAGAAAAGATCATCAAGGCGATCACCGATTACCGCGAACGCCACAGCTTCCGTGGATTCCTCACCGGCATATTGAAGACGCTGGGTGCAACGCTTACGCTGGTGATTTTGCTCATCGTGCTGGTGCGGCTTTTCCCCCGTCTGGAAAACAAGGTGGCATCCCTGAAAGGAACCGTCATACGCACGGTACGCTTTCAATCGATCGAAATCCTGACCAAGGAGAGGCTGGCCGGCCTGCTGATTACGCTGGCCCGCCTGTTGCGCAATGTCCTGGTGCTGATACTCCTTTACGTATATATTTCCCTGGTACTTGGTTTCTTCACATGCACTCAGGGAGTCTCGGAGCGCCTGTTCGGGTATATCGCAACACCCGTAATTATGATCTGGCAGGCGGTAAGCTCCTATATCCCCAATATATTTTTCGTGCTGGTCATCACCGTTTGCACCTATTATCTCATCAAATTCACCCGCTTTTTCTTTGTAGAAGTCGAGCGCCGGAATGTGTCTTTGCGGGGGTTTTATCCCGACTGGGCCATGCCCACCTACAAGATCGTCCGTTTTATGATTATCGCCTTTGCCGTGGTCATGGTCTTTCCCTACCTGCCAGGCTCGGATTCACCCGCCTTCAAAGGGGTTTCCGTCTTCCTGGGAGTCCTTTTATCGCTGGGCTCGACATCGGCTGTTGCCAATGTGGTGGCGGGAACGATCATCACTTACATGCGCGGCTTCAGCGTGGGAGATTATATCCGGATTGCCGACACGGAAGGAGAAGTGATTGAGAAAAATCTGCTCGTGACGCGTGTGCGCACGACGAAAAATGTGGATATCACCATCCCGAATTCCATGGTGCTGGCAAGCCACATCACTAATTACAGCACATCGCACAGCCTCATTCTCCACACCGGCGTGTCAATCGGCTACAATGTCCCCTGGCAGATGGTGCACGAGCTGCTTCTGGCCGCCGCGCGCAAAACAAAAGGGATTTTATCCCAACCTCCACCCTTCGTGCAGCAAAAAGCCTTGAATGACCTGGCGGTCGCCTACGAGATCAATGCCTACATCGAGTCTCCCTCGGGCATGGGAATGATATATTCGGACCTGCACACGAATATCCAGGATACTTTTCATGCAGCGGGCGTGGAGATCATGTCACCGGCAGTTATGGCGCTGCGTGATGGAAACGAGGCGGCACTCCCGCCGGATTATCCGCCCGGCTCTCATGAGCCGCCCCGACAGAGCGGCACGGTTGACGCACAATAAAGACAAGACATGATACGGTTTTTAATTTTTACCTGACAAAGGTCGGCAACTTCCCGTTTGCCAACCTGGTAAGTACTTCAGAGATCGTACTGATCAAGGAAGTTATGCAGCGCCGTCTTCAGCCAGCCAAATGATTCCTCGCTGGTCACAATGAAAAGATACCCGTTGACATTTTTTTCATTGAATTCAAAAATAGTTCTCAGAACAATGGCCAGGCTGTCATCATCGAAAATATTTCCGGAAATGACGCTGCGCCGGGCCTTGTCCACCACAACCCGCGGCGGGGAATAAGTGATGACATCGCCCAGCAGTTCGGCGATCTTTCCGATGCACGCCCCGATAAGAATGTTGCCGACCTCCCGGAATGTTTCCTTGACCAGTTCATTTACCGGGTCTGATTCAAAGTATTCTTCAAATCCATCCAGGAGCGAAAGAATTTTCTTGCCCGCATCCGCCGGAAACACCAGAAAGGCGCTGCCTTTGAATTTGCCCCAGAAATGCTGCTCTACCAGGGAAATATTGTCGTATTCCTTTATTTCAGAGCTCATGTAGGGCGGAAGGTCTGATGACTTGAGCAGCTTGACGTAAGGGACACTGAGAATGACGAATATATCGATGTATTCGCCAAGATCAGAAGCCGCACGACCGAAGGCGATATTCATAATCTCCTGCAAAATATCTGTTTCTTCGGCCGTGATCATTATTTTCCCGGTATCGGTCTGCATAAAGATTATCCGCGCTCCCTGAGCGTCTTTTCCACCTCGTCGATCACGGCGGTGACAGTTTCCCTGGTCGGCGGCTTACGCACCACGGAAAAAGCGCCCAGATCATGGGCCCGGGTAATGGCCTTTATCTGGACGTCCGCAGTCGCGACCACGACGATTGCCCGCTCGTCAATACCGATGATCTCCTGCAGAGCTTCAAAGCCGTTCATCACCGGCATGGTCAAATCCATGAAGGTCAGCTCCGGCCTTACCCGCCCGAAGGCCTCCACACCCGCCCGTCCGTCCGCCGCGTCGAATAATTCATAGCCCCGATCCTTCGGGATGCAACTTTTGAGGATCTTTATGGACACAGGAGAGTCATCAACAATCAAAATTTTTTTAATCATCATCCGCCCGTCTTCCCAACCCTGCACTAAACAGAGCATCCTCTATTTTATAGACGCCATCCCGGTCAGGCAATTGCCTCAATCCGGTTTCGCCCTTTGTTTTTCGCCAGATAAAGTCCCTCATCCGCCTTTTTCAAAAGTATCTCTGCCGTCAAAGTTTCGGTCCCCATCGACGACACCCCCAGGCTGATCGTCAGCTGAATGCGGTCGTACTGGCAGCAGAATGAATAATCGGCAATCATGGCGCGGAACCGCTCCGCGGTGACAAGAGCCGCATCCAAAGGTGTTTCCGGCAGGATACAGCAGAACTCCTCCCCACCGTAGCGGGCCAGAACATCCCCGCAACGGATGGATTTCCCGACAAGCTCGGCAATTGTCTGCAGGACGTAATCACCGCACTGATGGCCGTAGGTGTCATTGACATTCTTGAAATGATCGATATCGAACATAATCAGACTGAGCGGATGACCGTATCTCCTATGGCGGTCCGCCTCTTCACGGAGGCGCTGATCAAAGCCACGCCGGTTATTTATACCGGTCAGCGAGTCGATCATGTTGAGCTCCATAAGCCTGTGCTCGAATTTCACCGCTTCCGTCACGTCCTGCACGGCGATGAACAAATGAGTGATCTCCCCCTGGTCGTTGCGCAGAGGTCCCATCGTGCAACTTTGCTGCATTTGTTTGACGTCGGTGTCCAGCGTACTCACCGGATCGAAAGGGAACAGGTATTGGTGGAGCTTTTGGGAAAAAAAACAAAAATTGACGAACGTGAAAACCGCCTTACAATTGTTTAAAAAGCGGGGGCGGCTGAGATTGGGAAAGACCTCACAGACGTATGATCCGATTATTTGCTCCGGGGCAAGATTCGAGTGCATCTGCATCCAGTGATTCCAGAAGCAAACACGCAACTGTTTGTCGAGAATCACCAAACCGAGGTCCACCATATCAAAAACCTAGTAGAACATATGAGGCTCAATGCCCTGAAGGTTCCTTGTACGGGTGGATGACGGCATGGATTTATCTCTCACCTGTCAAGCATATTTTTTCAACAAACCCATAATATATGAAATTCAAGCTCCTTGCAAGCCGGCGTGCAATGGTTTTATTTGGGCGGCATGCGCAGAGCTCCGTCCAGCCTGATACAGCTGCCGTTGAGCATCGGGTTTTCCATGATGTGCATGGCCATGCGCGCAAATTCCTCCGGCTTCCCCAGGCGTCGTGGAAAAGGCACATTGCCTGCCATGACTTCCTTCACTTCCGGCGGCATACCGGACATAAGCGGCGTATCGAAAAGTCCCGGTGCGATTGTGACGACTCTGATGCCGTAATCGGCACACTCGCGGGCGATCGGAAGCGTCATCCCCACAATGCCGCCTTTGGAGGCGCTATACGCGGCCTGGCCTATCTGGCCTTCGAAGGCGGCGATAGAAGCAGTGTTAATGATCACACCTCTTTGCCCATCGCTATCTGCTACATTATCCGACATCTGTTGAACGGCCAGACGAATCACGTTCAGCGTTCCCACCAGATTCACCCGGATCACTTTGTTGAACGACTCAAGCGACAGAGGGCCTTTTCTGCTCTTTATTTTCCCCGCATCCGCCACGCCTGCACAATTAACCACGACGTTCAGTTTTCCGAAAACCTCGATAGTCTTTTTAATGGCATCAATTATATCTTCTTCACTGGCGACATCCGCCCTGGCAAACAAAATGCTCGCCGGATTTTGTGCCGAAACTTTTTCACCCCCGGCCATATCGATATCCACTAGTGTAACTTTCGCGCCGGCGCGGGCAAGCGCAAGCACGGTGGCCTCCCCCAATCCGGACGCTCCCCCCGTAACCAGAGCCACAACTTCCCGATGATTCATCCTCTCCTCCTGATAATCGGCAATTTTTAAAAAAAGTAAACAGGGTTTAACACAAGAAAAAATACAAAACAACCCGATTGTCTCATTCACCCTCACCCGTCGGCCGGGCCGGAAGATAGGAAAAAGCCGTAAAATCACCGTCGTGGCTCAAGCTGATATCGATGGTGGAAGGGCGACCATTAAGATACACCAGAGGCGGCCCGGGCTGCCCGTTTTGGGACAATCGGATAATTTCAATCTTTTGCCCGCCCAGCCCTTGAAGACCCGCCAGATGATGTGTCAGTCGGCTGCGCACAAACGAAGAGGGGTCTGCCTGTGTCTGTGAACTTGCCCGAGGGAGCTCATCTATCCGCCAGAGAGCCCCTTCAAGTGCCTCACGGCTTTCCGAGGCGATGCTATGAACATACAGATGCGTAGCATTCAGGTGAAAGAACACTTTGCAAAAATCAGGAATATGCACAAAACCGCTCCATCCGCCATCGTCTCTTCCGGCTTTGGGAAAGCCGGAAGGAAGGTGGTGAGCGGTATGGGAATTTTCCGGCGCCGTCTCCCAAAAAACAGTCCAGCGTCGCGGTATGAAAGACGCGACGCCGGACATCTTGTGAAAAACTTTATAGGCTGCCTCCTTGCAGGCCCATATCGACCACAAAGCGGCATCCGGAGCAGAGGAACTTTTTACCAGGCTGATTTCATCATCGGTGAGAATTTTCTTCAGAAAGCGCGAATCCGTGCTTTTTCTCAAGTTCATCGGATGCTTTAAATCTACGATGTCGTTTCCGATGAGTGGCAAAATACGTCTCCTCCATATCGGCGATCCGGTTGATAATCTGCTGAGCATAGTCGCGCTGGGCACGCAGGCCCGTCCGGGCTGATTTTACCGGTGTGAGCACTTCCATACTGGCATAAAATTTGTCGCCCCAGGCGGGAATCAGGCCGTAGCGCTGCTGCCGGTCGCCGCGCAGATAAAGGCAAAGCACCTTGCAGTCATCCACTTCCTGGATGAACCTTCCCACACCGTAGGAGACATTCTCACGTTCCACGCGCCCCGTGCGCGACCTTCCCCCTTCGGGAAAAATCATAATCGTATGGCCGTGCCACAGCAGGTAAGTGCAGGAATCGAGTACCTGCTTCATTTTCTCGCGCGAGCCGCCGCGATCCACGGGAATACACTTGGACAGGTAGCACAAAACCGCCAAAAAAGGGTTGCTCTGGAAATTTCTTCTCTCCGGCAGATTCCAGGGCAATTTTTTATAGTTTGTAAAATGCCGGGGAAAGCTGAAGATCACATAGCTTAAAATAAAAGAATCGATCATCGTCAAATGATTGGCGCAGATGAGCCAGGGCCCCCGGTGCGCTGCCATCGCCTCGGCACACTGACGGCGCAATGCGTGTAGATTTCTGACCCGGTAGTGCAAAACATTGGCGATCAGAAAATAGAAAGGCGCAACAAAGACAATGGCCAGCCTCCCCAAAAAATTCTGCAACTGCAGCATAAATACGGATCGCGTATCCATGTTCATTACCCCAGTTTCTGTTTGATGATTGTCACGGCATCGCCGATGGTCCGGATTTTATCCGCCTCATCATCGTCAACGCTGATACCGAAAACGTCCTCACATTTGATGATGACATCCACCAGACGCGCGGAATTGACTTTCAGGTCATTGAGAATGTGCGTGTCCAGCGTCGCCGTCTCCAGCAGGGAGGGGTCTTTCGTATAGGCCTTTAAAATGTTCACCATCTCGTCAAAAATTTTTTTCTCATCCATTTTTCCACTCCTTGATAATTATTTTTCTTCCCACTTTTTAAATATGATACAGCTGTTGACATCCCCGAAACCGAAACCGGCTTTGGCCAGATATTTCAGTTCAGGGAACTCCATGCATTTTTGAGGGATTTTAGGCGCGAACTCAGCAATGTCCGGATGCACATCCTCGCTGTTGATGGACGGGTGCAAAAATCCCCTGTAGACCTGCAGGACCGATGCCACACACTCCACGGCCCCGGCCGCGCCCAGGCAGTGCCCGACCATGGACTTTGTCGAGTTGATATATGGGAAATTTTCCGGCGTGCGCTCAAGGGCCGCGGCCCAGCTTCTCACTTCGTGCGGATCTGCATAAGTCGCGGTCAGGTGCCCGTTGATGGCGTCAACTTCAGACAGCCTGATGCCCGCGTCAGCAACCGCTCCCCTGATACATTTTTGCACGCCCACCGGATTGGGCGCGGTCATGGAACCGCCCATCCGCTGCCCGCCGCAGTTGACGAATCCGCCGACGATTTCCGCGTAAATTCTCGCGCCGCGCGCCAGTGCCGTTTCCAGCTCCTCCAGGAGCAGCATCGCGCCGCCGGAACCGGGCACAAACCCGCAGGCGCTGGCCGACATCGGCCGGGAACCGGCTGCCGGGTTGTCGTTGAACTTGCGTGCGATCACCCGCATTGCGTCGAACCCGCCCCAAATATAGGGTGAGGCCCCCTCGGAACCTCCGGCGACCATGCGCTTGGCCAGCCCCTCACGAATACGCCACAGGGCGTCAATCACCGCCTCATTCCCCGTGCTGCACGCTGACGAATTGGAAGTCACCTGGTTACCGGCACCGATCAGCCCGCCGATGCGTGCGCTCGTGCCGCTGTTCATCACCTGTTCGACGACACGGCTGCCCAGGCGGCGGACGCGCCCTTCATTGATCATCGGAACAACACTGAGCGCTATTGTATCCATACCCCCGATGCCGGAACCGGCAATCACACCTGTGTCCCAGTCCACCGTCTCGTCATTGCCGTCGGGCAACTTAAAGCCCGCATCTCGCCAGGCATCAACGGCCGAAACGGACGCGTAGCCGATATTGTCGTTGAAGGACAGCAGCTTTTCCCGGTCAAAGTAACTTTTGCGGATTTCATCGAAGTTTTCCGGAATTCCGGCAATCTGACAGCTGAACTTCAGCTCTTCAAGTTGCGGTATATGGCGGATGCCGGATCTCCCCTCTCTGAGCGCCTGCTCGAAATCATCCAGACCGTGCGCGTTCGGCGCGGCAACCCCCATTCCCGTGACGACGACTCTTTTCCTCATATATCCACACCCATTCCCGCTAATTGTCCCACGCAGACCACCTCCGAATTTTCCCTTTCCATCTGCACATCCACTTTCAGCGCCCCCTTGCGCATATAAATTTTCCTGCCCTTGACAATCACCCTCTCGCCCGGCAGCACGATGCCTCTGAATTCGACGCCGTCGGCCAGCGTAAAAAGAGCCAGCGGACTTTTCATTTCGGCAGGCCGGACTTTCTTTTGGCAGGCCAGCAGATAGATGCCGTAGGCCACCACACCGATCTGCGCCATACATTCAACAAGAATCACGCCCGGCGTCACCGGCCGGCCGGGGAAATGCCCCGGATAAAACACTTCATTTTCGCGAAAACGGTAGGCGCCGCAGATTTCCTCCTCATTCAGAGAAAGAATCTCATCGATGAAACGAAACGGCCACTGCTGGGGAACCAGAGAGAGCACTTCGGCGATAATGCTTTCATCAGCCGCCATAGAGCCCTCCGTTGACATGAATGACCGTACCGTTTATGTAGCTGCCTTTAGTCGCCAGGAAGGAAACAACTTCGGCTATTTCCTCCGGCTGCCCGATGCGCCCCAGCGGGATATTGGCCATGATCCGGTCTTTGACCTCCGCCGGCAGAGCATCAGTCATATCCGTTTCGATAAAGCCGGGCGCCACGGAGTTCACTAAAATATGGCGACCCGCCATTTCCTGGGCCAGGGATTTCGTAAACGCATCCAGTGCCGCCTTCTCCATTGTGTAGGCGATCTGCCCGGGATTGCCTGTATGTCCGACTACGCTGGAGATATTGATGATCCTTCCCGATGAGCCGCGCATCATGAACTGGCGCAAAATGCGCTTGGTCAGGTACCAGGCACCGCGCGACATCGCACGCTGCCCGTCGAACTGCTCCACTTTCATGGAAATGATGTCGGCATTGACCGACTGGCCGGCATTGTTGACCAGAACATCCACGGTGCGGACCGCCTCTTTGATTTCGCCGATCATCCGGTCAATCTCATCAATTGCGGCAAGGTCCGCCTGCAGCAGGAAACCGCCGGAAATTTCACCAAGCAGTGCTTGCGCTTTTTCCGCGCTTTTGCGGTAGTGGATCCCGACATGAAAACCCGCCGCCGCCAGTGCCCGGACGCACGCGGCACCGATGCCGGTGGCACCGCCGGTAACAATAGCTACTTTTTTGTCCATTATGCAGCTGCCTCCACTTTCAACATGATATGTGCCCAAGACAGGCCCGCGCCGACAATCGACATGGCGATCCGGTCACCCCGGCGCAGCTGTTCCCAACGGGATGAGAGGATGGAGGGGGCCCCGACGCAGCCGACGTTTCCGAACTGATCCACGTTATACCAGCAGTTTTCCAGAGGGATCCCCGTTCGTTCGCAAACCGTTTTGAGCATGCTTAAATTGGCCTGATGACCGATAAACAAAAAGCGATCCGCACCGGAAGCAAAATCCCTCTGCAGCTTCCTCACACCCTCCGTGGTGGTGCGGATGGCAAACCCCTGCACCGCGTGTCCGTCCTGATAAAACCGCCACGCATGATTGATACCGACCTTTTCCCAAGCCGAAGGACGCGAATCGTAACAGCAGCCGCAAAACACCGCATGTGACGGAACCTTGGTGGAAACAACCGCCGCGGCGCTGCCGTCACCGAAGAGCACGGCAGCGGACCGGTCGGCATAATTCACCGATTTGGTGAGAGACTCCGAATCCACCACCAGCACATACGGCGGCAGGGTTTCCGGATTCATCTTGGAAAGAAAATTGATCTGCATCCCGAATGAGCTGCATGCGGAATTCATGTCCAGACAGGGGACTTCAATGTCGAGTTCGGCGGCCACTGCAGATGACTCGGCAGGAGCGATATTGTCCGGCGAGGAACTGCCCGCGACGACCATGCCGATGTCCTCTTTTTTCAATCCGGCGCGCTCCAGCGCCTGGCGGGCGGCCAGTGCCGCCATCTGAGCATTTTTATACTGCCTGGCTTCGTAGGCGGCCCGGAAATCCGCGTTTTTCGTCTTTCTGATGTAGTCCAGATCCAGAACCGTACGCCGGTTCCTTATTCCCACCCGCTCCTCGATCCACTCGTGCGAAGTGCCGATATCCAGATCAACCAGAAACTGATTCGAGATAATATTACCGGGGTGAAAATGCCCCATGCCGTGAAGATACAGCATGCTTAAACGACCTCCCGGCCGATAATCATGTCCTGGACCTCGCGCACACCTTCGTAAATATCGATAATATGTGCGTCGCGTGCCAGTTTGGATATCTCGTAGTCCGTGGTAAAGCCGTAACCTCCATGCAGATGCAGACCCTCTGTAGTGCAGAAAAGCGCCGCCTCCGCGCAGGTGTTTTTAGCGAGCGACGCATAGATGCCCGCATCCTTGGCCTTTTCCTGAATTTTGCAACCGGCTTTAATCAAGGACAGCTCCGCCAGCTCCACCTTTTTCCACATTTTGACAATCATGTCCCTCGCCACGGGAAGATCGCAGATGCGCTGGCCGAACTGTTTACGCTCGCTTGTGTATTCGATGGTGATATCCAGAGCGCGCCGCGCCAGTCCCAGACCGATGGCGGCTACCATGGGACGGGCATAATCCAGAACGTCGATGATGTATTTAAAGCCGAAACGCCTGTCGCCGATGATCTGGTCGGGTTGGATGATGACATCTTCAAACGTGACACTCGCGGTGTTGGACAGTCTCTGCCCGAGCTTATCCTCCGGTTTGCCGATAATGATTCTGCCGCCTGTCGGAACAGTTATTTCCCGCGTGCCGCCGCCCACATCGGGCAACTCCCGAGAGGTGACCTCCTCGACCGGAACCACGACGCAGGCCATGAAATTGCTGGTGGGCTTTCCGACCTTGCAAAGCACAGTGAACTGAGACGCATAAGAGGCGTTGGTGATAAAGCACTTCGAACCGTTCAGCACATATGTGCCGTCGTCCTGTTTGGCGATGAAGCTGGTCATCAGGGAATTGTCGGAACCGGCTCCCGGCTCGGTAAGGCAAAAGGAAGCCAGCAGGGGCTTCTCCACGAAGGGCCTTAAAAATCTTTCCTTCTGCTCATCCGTGCCGCGCTGGCTGATGACCACGTTGGCCAGGTCATTGCACATCGCGGAAGTGGAGATGCCCGTGTCGCCGTAGGAGAGCTCCTGGATAATCAGAGCCGAGGAGAAAATGTCGATCTCAAAACCCTTGACCGACTCCGGGATGCACAGGTTCATCATCCCCATGTCCCACAATTTGTTTATGACCTGCCAGGGGAACTTATGTTCTTTTTCCATCTCCAGAATGCGGGGAGCAATTTCATTTTTAACAAGCTTGCGCACTGTTTCCACATACAGCAGCTGATTTTCAGTGAAACCAAGATCCATGATATTCCATCCTTATGGTGATTTGATTTGTGTTTATTCTCCGGCGGCAAAGATTCTTTCAGCCGCGGAGAGGCTCGTGACGGACTCGCACGCCACACCGATTGTTTTGAAAAAATCGCGCAGCGGTCGTCCCGGACCGATTTCGTAAATTGTTTTGGCCCGCCCTGCCAGCGCCTGCATATTGTCGCGCCAGCGTACCGAATTGGAAAGCTGGCTCACCAGGTTGACGATAACGGCATCCACTGATTCTTCGTGAAAGGAGCCCCGAAAGTTGGATGTCACGCGCGAGGCATTACCCGCATCAAATGAGCTTTTGTATCCGGCAAGTACCGCCTCGAACGGCTCCTCGATTTTTTTCATGAACCGGCTGTGAAAGGGAGCGCTGACGTTTAGTTTGACAAAGCGTACTGATTTGGGCGCCTCAAACAACTCTTTGCAGCGGTTTTCCGCCTCCGTGACAGCGGTTGCCTCACCGCTGATGACGATCTGGTTGGCTGAATTTATATTGGCCACGTCAACCGGCAGTCCGGCGAGCTTCTCGCGCAGTGCCTTCTCGTCTATGCCTTCGGAAATCACGGCCGCCATGAAGCCGACACCGACCGGAACCGCCTCCTGCATCAATTTTCCACGTTCGCGTACAATCTGCACTGTGGCGGCAAAGGGCATCACGCCGGCGGCGACAAGCGCCGTGAATTCGCCCAGGGAATGTCCGCCGAAACACTCTGCCCCAAATCCGTACTCCTGTTGAAGCCCGCGCAGCATGGCCACTTCTGTAGTCACGATGCAGGGCTGAGTGTACTCGGTCAGGTTCAGCCTCTCGTCTTCATTGAAACAGACAGCTGCTACATCAAACCCCAGCGCATCGGACGCTTCGTCAAAAACACTGCGGCAAACAGGTATCCGGTCATAGAAGTCCTTTCCCATCCCCTGTCTTTGCGACCCCTGTCCCGGAAAGACAACGGCCACACCTTCCATACTGCTCATATCCTCCTCCGTAAAACCTAAAAAAGCCATTTGTCATGGCTGCCCGCGTAACAGCACAATCTGTGCCACCTGAAACGCGTTTTACGCTTCGTCGGGACAGCGTAAAATTACAAACTTTTTACATTGGGAACAAATCCCGCCTGCTTCCTTTCTGACTGTTTGCATGTGTATTTTACTTTGCAGTGCGTAGTTTACTTCGCACAAAAGAAACTATGTTTTTGCATGGGAAAGTTGACAACATCATGCCTTTCAGTGCATGAGTGCAGGGTTATTAAATCGAACAACCGGCTCTGTCAAGCTGAAAATCGGCCGGTCGGGCCGGAGATGGTCATGACGATACTGGACAAAGCATTCTATGAGCACCCTACGCTGCAGGTCGCCCGCGATTTGCTGGGGAAAAAGCTGGTGCGCCGGGAGGGTTCGGCGCGGCTTGCCGGGATGATCGTGGAGACGGAGGCTTATTGCGGTAGGCTCGATAGCGCCTGCCATGCGCACCGCGGCATGACCAGGCGCAATGCCGTGATGTTCGGCCAGCCGGGTCACGCTTATGTGTATTTCACTTACGGGATGCATTACCTCGTAAACATTGTGACCGAAGAGGAAGGAAACCCCTGCGCCGTCCTTCTGCGGGCCATTGAACCTCTTGAAGGAATCGAACAAATGCAGCTTAACCGGGGCGGCCGGTCCAAAAACCTGGCGGATGGACCGGCCAAGCTATGCCAGGCACTGGATATCGGCATGCTTTTCAACGGCTGGAATCTCACTTCCGGTGAAAGACTGTGGCTGGAAGAGTACAAAAATATACCCGAACGCGAAGTGTGCCGCACGCCCCGGATCGGTATCGGCTACGCCCAAAAGAAAGACCGGGATGCTCTGTGGCGCTTCTGCATCAAAAGAAGTGGCAGGTGAAAAGAGACACCGCTTTCGCGGCTGTCTATGGTGCCCAAAGCTATCGGGTAATTGAAGGGCAATTAAGATTCTTCATGAATATCAGGTGATATATAAAATCTCGGACACAGGCGGATATCCACCAACCGGATAA
This sequence comes from uncultured Smithella sp., assembly GCA_964460865.1. Taxonomy (GTDB): domain Bacteria; phylum Desulfobacterota; class Syntrophia; order Syntrophales; family Smithellaceae; genus UBA8904. Next base: position 16,080 of record CAYWRV010000029.1, read on the forward strand.
ACAGATTTTTCAGACAATGACTGAAACACGGCAAGATGAACGTGGCCTGCGACAGATCGTCACAGATTGATGGTATAGTAGCTGTCCTCTTCCTGCTGGTGCTGCCCCCGGTAAAGATCTCCCGTCCAGCCGTCGATGCAGATGAAATCGCCCGCCCTGATGGTCTGGCCCGCCAGCAGGGAATAGCCGTCCGCCTCATAAACCTTCAGTTTGCTTAAGCCCACCACACCGACCTTCCCCAGCTGTGGAATGGTACCGGCTCCTTCTGATGTCGCCCCTCCCTTGGCGTTCAGCAGGCCTCCCACCTGCAGCAAAACAC
>CAYWRV010000030.1:0-15961 GCA_964460865.1 uncultured Smithella sp.
CGGCAAGCGAGATATGAGCCATGTCAAACTCGCCGGCAGGCGCGAACATGTCCGTATAAACAGGGCCCTGTGATAGGGTCTGCATGGTCAGAGGCGTGATGAATTCCATAGCGCTTTTTGTCATGATGACACGCACCTGTGCACCCGCCTTGACGAGCGCGCGAGTGAGCTCTGCTGCCTTATAGGCGGCGATTCCCCCGGTGATGCCCAGAACTATTTTTTTATTGACCAGCATACATTTCCACTGCCTTTTTAAGTTTGGCCGAATATAACAATGTTTATGGGCAATATCAAGGCATATGTCCTTATCAACGGAGTGATTTGACTTGCATTGTAGAGGATAAATGAATATGAGAGTCGCACCTGAAAACCTTCATAAAGGAGTATGCTGATGAGAAGAGTCGGGCTTTATGTGACACTTGCAGCGGTTATTGTTCTGGTTGCGCTTATTGGATGGCTTTATTTTACGGATCGTCTGGAGAGGGGTAAACCGGTCATTAAATTGGCCGGGGACATCTCCTCCGTCGGCAGGCAAAAAGATATCGGAATAATTTTTTCCGACCGGGCAAGCGGTCTGTCACGCTTCGGTGTCGAAATCATACAGGACGACATCTCCCATCCGCTGGCTTTGGAAAACATCACCCGCCGGGGCGTGAAAGAGAAAAACCTGCGCCTGACGGTCAATACCGAAGAGTTGAAGCTAAAAAACGGCCCGGCCGTCATCAGGATGTCCGCCACGGACCATTCGATTTTTAAAAATAAATCCATCCTGGCCGTGCAGGTCAAGATCGACACAGTACCTCCGCAGATATTCATCCAAAACCCTGTCAACTACATAAACCAGGGAGGTGCGGGATTCATCACCTACCGGACGTCAAAACCAGCAGCCATGACAGGTGTGTATGTGGACGATACCTTTTTTCAGGGCTACACGACACTTATTAACAACCGACCCGTGTCATGTGCGTATTTCGCCGTGAGCTCCGAGTCGTCGGGGACAAAGCCCAAAATCACTGTTTTTGCCCGCGACGATGCGGGCAATGAAGCAACAGTTTTGTTGCCTTTTACCTTAAAACCTAAAAAATTCCGCTCCGACAAAGTGAATTTGAGCCAGACTTTTTTGCAGAAAATCGTGCCCGAATTTCAGGCCGCAAACCCTCATCTGCAGGGGAAAACACCGGCGGAAGTGTTCGGTTATGTAAACACGCTGCTGCGCGACGACAATGACCGGACCATCCGGCGGATCTGCACCAAATCCATCAACAAAAGGCTCTGGGAGGGGGCTTTTCTGCGTATGCGTAACGCCAAGCCAACAGCCCTGTTCGGGGACAGGCGCACCTACATGGTCGACGGTGTGGATCTGGGCACCTCCGTCCATCTCGGCATAGATCTCGCTTCAACAGCCGGCGCCCCGATTGAAGCGGCCAATCACGGAATCATCGTCTTTGCCGGTTCACTGGGCATATACGGAAATGCCGTCATCATCGACCACGGCCAGGGAGTGTTCAGCCTGTACGGCCATCTGTCCTCCATCGATACCGAGGTCGGCCGTCAGGTGCGCAAAGAGAAGAGAATAGGTTTTTCCGGTCTGACGGGGCTTGCCGGCGGGGATCATCTGCATTTCAGCATTCTGATCGGCGGACATTTTGTAAACCCCGTGGAATGGTGGGATCCGCACTGGATTCAGGATAATATTCTGTCAAAGTGGTGACATGGGAGGCAAGGCCCCAAAGCGAATGATCTGCCACACTATATGGCAAGTTGTTTCAGGATGAGGGCTGCACCAGGCTTGCCCTCAAAAAAGCCATTTCCTGCATACAAAATGTTACATGCCGATATGGGAAAAGGCAGGTGACCGAAGGAAAGTAAAACAGCCGAAGGTCTCCCCCGATCACCTGCCTGGTTGTGATTTCAGCTCTTGGCTACGTCTCTGTGCGTTGTGTAAACGACGAACTTCATCTCCTGGAGGTGTGAGGCAAACTGATTGGCCATGACCACGGACCTGTGGCGGCCACCCGTACAGCCGACGGCAATGGTGAGCCGCACCTTCCCTTCCTTCTCATACAGAGGGATGAGGAAATTCATCATCTCCAGAGTCTTTTTCAAAAACTCCCTGCTTTCGGGATTGTCCAGAACAAATTTTTCCACCTCCTTGTTATGACCATCAAAGCTTTTGAGCTCCTCCACATAAAAGGGGTTGGGCAGGAATCTCACATCCATGACAATATCGGCATCCGCGGGCAAGCCATAGCGGTAACCGAAAGACATCACGCTGATGAGCATTTTTTTCCTTGCGGAAGCCGGATAGAATTGCCTCTGCACAGCGTCTTTTAACTGATGGACGTTGGTCGTCGTGGTGTCCATGACCTTGTCCGCCATCTGCCTCAGAGGCGAGAGTTTTTCCACTTCTTTGCGGATTCCGTCCATTATGGAGCTTTTTGCAGACAGGGGGTGGTTACGCCTTGTTTCACTGAAGCGGCGCAGCAAAGACTCTTCCGTCGCCTCGAGAAAAAGAATTTCAATCTTGTATCCCTTGCTTTTGAGCCCCTGGAAGATATTTTTGTATTTATCGAGGAAGCTCTTCTGGCGCAGATCCATGACCATCGCCACACGCTTCACCTCGGGAGACGACTCCAGGGTAAGTGCAAGAAACCTCGGCAGCAAAACCACAGGCAAATTATCCACGCAGAAAAATCCGATGTCTTCCAGCGCGCGCAGCGCGGTGCTTTTGCCGGAACCGGACAATCCGGTAATGATCACCACGTGAAGATTCTTCAAATTATTTTACCTTTCGAGAGTTTGTAGCGCCATGATTAGCATATTTTTGTCAAAATAACCATCCGCGGGAATGTGCACACGTACGCATGGCAGAGATTTTCCCATAATAATTTTTCTGCCGGTCGAAAAACCGGCGGCACTATCACCGGTGCGGATCACATCTATTATTGCATGCAGCGTCCCGGTTTTTTTTATCCGCCCGCGTTCTAAGAGAGAGCCCACGGCAACAATGCCCGTTTCGGCTGTATGCAGATATTTTTTGACCCGCGGGTGGCCGCCGACTGAGACGCCACCATCTTGTTTTTTTCTGAGCACGGCCACATCGTCCGCAATCCAGCTGCCTTCGTCACGGATCAAACTAAGCGCCGCGGTTGTCTTACCGATGCCGCCGGGTCCGGTGATGATAAGCGCCTTTTTGTTATATTCCAGTGCGACGCCATGGAGCATCACAAAACCGCGGATTTTTTCCCAGATAATGGCGCGTAACCGGCTCTCCAGTGTGGCCTCATGGAGGTGTGAAAGCATTACCGGCAGACCATGGTACAAACACTCATCTTTAAACTCCCGGGGGAGACCCGGGCAACGGGCGAATATGACCAGCGCCGTCCGGGCGGCAGCCAGATGCCGAAGATAATCACGAAGGCGTGTCTTATCCATGGCCCGGAGCCGCTCGCGGGCTGACGGGGGATAAATGACAATACCATCCCTATAATAGCGTCCCTTTGTGAGGTAGTGGCGGGTCTTCACATGGGAACCGACCGCCATCTCCCGCCATCCGGGCGACAGGCGGGTTTGGCCGATGCCTAAATAAGCAGATCTGCCTTGCAGAAATTTTCCGAGTGTAATTGAGCGGCGGGAATCCGTTGCCGAATCAGGCCGTAGAGGTTTCATCTTGTTCAACGATTGCTTTAAATAAATCGTTTCGGGATTGCGCCTCGAGAAGGGTTTTACGGAAATTGGGGGTTTTGAGCATTTTGGAGATCTTCGCCAGCGCTTTTAAATGCTGGCCGGTGGAGTTTTCCGGCGCCAGAAGAAGGAAAAAAAGATGAACCGGCTTGCCGTCGATGGCATCAAAGTCGATGCCCTTTTTGCTGCGTCCGAAGGCGACGACCAAATCTTGAAGATCCGGCACTTTTCCGTGCGGAATGGCCACTCCCTCGCCGATGCCGGTCGACCCCAGCTTTTCACGTTGGAGGAGCACATCAATTGCCTTGACTGAATTGATTTTCAGTCCGTTTTTTATCATCACATCGATCAATTCCCCCAGCACATCTTTTTTATTGCCGGAGGCGAGATTCTCCAGGAGAAATTCTGTTTTAAAAATCTGATCCAGTCGCATGGCTTGTCCGACCCTGAAATATGCATCTATTCAATAAAGTTCTATCCACATCAGATGATGTGGATAGAACGCTTAAAATCCGTATCACACCGCTAAAACAGCGGCAGACTAACTGTTTGTTTCAATGTGGCCGAAACTGCCGTCATCAAGACGATGGACCACACTGACCTTTTCCGACAAAGTGTCACGATAGACCAGGAAGCGGGCCTTGCCCCCTTCCAGCTCGAGGATCGCCTCCTCCAGGGACATCGGCTTTAAAATGATTTTCCTTGTTTCCACCACTTTTGCGGCGCCCTCGTCTTCGCTTTCCGCCCTTTCCACAGCGCCCGTGCCCACGTGACGGATACTTGCCGGCTTATGCCGCCTGACCTTTTCCCTTTGTTTTTTAAGCTGTTTTTCTATTTTATCAATGCAGTTGTCTATGGCCTGATGAATGTCTTTAGCTTCCTCTCTGGCGTTAACATTCCATCCGTTGGCGCTTAAATTTATTTCCACGACATTTCTGAATTTCTCGGTAGAAATGACAATGTGTGTCTCAGCAGGTGTGTCGAGATATTTCTTTAATTTGGAAATCCGTTCCTCAACGTATGTTTTCTGCCAGCTCTCACCGTCACCCGTCCTGAACGTCACAGAAATATTCATTCTTTTACCTCCAAATTTGAATAATGCAGCCGCTCTTTGACTTTATTCCGGCAGCAAAGGTTATCCCGTATATTAGCGTCGAAACCAAATGTCAACCGGAACCTTACTGTCTCTGATAAATAATTCGCCATTTTACGCTTTTGACTTTAAAAATATTTCTTGCGCTTGGAAGACGGCAATACCCCCATCATATCGCGATATTTGGCTACCGTACGCCTGGCTATGTCAATTCCCTTGGCCTTGAGCAAATCGACAATTTCAAAATCGCTGTATGGTTTTTTGGGATCTTCATCGGCAACGAGATTTTTGATTTCCTCCTTCACGCTTTTGGAGGCGACACTTTCACCGGTGGTCCTCTGCACCGAGCTGCCGAAAAAATACTTCATTTCAAAAATGCCGCGGTGCGAGTGCATATACTTGTTGGTCACCACGCGGCTGATGGTCGATTCGTGCATTTCCACGTCATCGGCCACATCTCTCAAGACCAGAGGTTTGAGGTATTTGATCCCCCTGTCAAAAAAATCCTTCTGATGTTTGACGATACTTTCCGCCACTTTATAAATGGTCTTCTGCCTCTGCTGGATGCTTTTTATCAGCCAGGTCGCGGACTGAACCTTGTCGCGGATATATTTTTTCCCGGCATCATCCTCATCGGAGCGCCCGCCTGTACCGGCCATGATTTCACGGTAGAAATTACTGATTCTCAACCGGGGCAGGCCATCGTCATTGAGAACTATTTTATAATCGTCTCCGGATTTCACCACATACACATCCGGAATGATTGTCTGAGTTTTTTCTTCCGAATAGATGGCGCCGGGGCGTGGATCCATTTTGCTGATGAGCATGACCGCCGCCTCGACATCACGAAGCGGAACTTTCAAGCGTCTGGCGATATGAACATAATTTTTCAGCTCCAGTTCCTTGAGATGATCCCGGATAATGATCTCCAGAAGCTGGTTTCCCTCCGCCACGGCAGCCGCCTGTATGAGAAGGCATTCCTGAAGGTTGCGCGCCGCCACGCCGGAGGGGTCGAACTGCTGAACCATTTTCAGGACTTTTTCCACACACTCCGGGCTGACATTTTCCAGGGCGGCAATTTCCGCCTCTGTCGCGCGAAGGTAGCCGTTGTGATCGAGATTGCCGATAATCTGAGTCCCGACGCGCACTTCCTCATCATTAAAAGGCGAGAGCTTCATCTGCCACATCAGATGCTCGGTTAAGGAGGGGCTTTGCGTCAAATAATTTTCCAGCGTCGGGGCTTCCCCGTCTGCTCTGCCATAGGAAACACCGACCGGCCCGTAATCCTCCAGATAATTATTCCAGTCAAACTCTTCGCGCCCGTCCCCCTCACCGGTCAACTCCGCCGTATGCTCGAGGGGTTTGTTTTCTTCTTTTTCAATGGACTGAACATCGTCCTGGACCTGGGCGCTTATCTCATCGGGTGCAATCTCGTCTTGTGTCACCTCTTCCATAAGAGGATTTTCTTCCATCTCCTGGTTTATCGTGTCCACAAGTTCCTGGCGCGACAGAATCAGGAGCTTGATCGCCTGCTGCAGTTGCGGCGTCATGATCAGCTGCTGAGAAAGCTTCAAATTCTGTTTTAATTCGAAAGCCATGTGCTACCGTCGCTTGCCTGTCGATCTTTACAGGCAGAAATCTTCGCCAAAATATATTTTTTTGGCCAGTTCGCTCTGGGCGATAACGCCCGGTTCGCCATGCACGAGAATCATTCCCTCATTGACAATGTAGGCCCGGTCACAGCAGCAGAGCGTTTCCCTGACATTGTGGTCGGAAATAATGATCCCGATCCCTTTGTTTTTGAGCTTTTCAATTATCTTCTGTATATCCGCTACCGCCAGCGGATCGATACCGGCAAAAGGTTCATCCAGAAGAATGTATTTCGGAGAGGTGACCAGCGCCCGCGTAATTTCCACCCTTCTCCTTTCACCGCCGGAAAGCGAATAGGCGTAATTTTTTGCCAGGGCGCTCAGATCCAGCTCACCCAGAAGTTCCGTGAGCCTTTCTTGCCTTTCACTTTGGCTTATATCAAGTGTTTCCAGAATAGCCAATATATTTTCTTCCACCGTCAGCTTCCGGAAGACAGACGGTTCCTGTGGAAGATAATTCAACCCCCGGCGCGCCCGTTTATACATCGGAAAGCGGCTGATATCCTCACCGTCGAGAAAAATTTCCCCGCCGTCCGGTTTCACCAGGCCGACGATCATATAGAATGTCGTTGTCTTTCCCGCCCCGTTGGGCCCCAGAAGACCGACAACCTCCCCCGGTGATATGTCCAGATCAATCTGATTGACCACTTTTCGTTTATTGTAGATTTTAATTAAACCTCTGGCCTCTAAATGACTCATTTTCCGTCCGTATCCTGCCTGTCTGTCCGGGGGGTGACATTTTTCCCCTGCGTGTGAATGATCGCCGTGACCCTTTGCGTGTCCTCCCCGTCATCGCACCTTACCACTTCGCCGCGATTTTCGTTTACGTAAATAAACACTTTGCAACCCCGGACCGTGTTGTTCGCCTGCTTGAGGATTGGCTGTCCCGTCATGACAAACGTTGCACTGTCGTGGCTGTAGATCGCTTCTTCGGCAGTCGCGGAAAGGTCTTTTTGCGTGATGATCACATTGCCTTTGGCCTCTATCCTGTCGAGCTCGCCACCGGCGGGGATCTCCCGGTTTCCGGCCTTGCCTGCCTTGTCTTCGGCTTTTTTATAATAAACGGTGAGACGATCGGTTTTCAGCGTGATATCACCCTGCCTGGCAAGAGCATTTCCTGAAAAAACAATCATCTTTTGTTCCTGAAAAGCCTCCATTTTGTTGGAGACGATTTCAATGGGCTCATTACTGCCAAGCGCCTGTTTGTTTGTCGACAAAATGTTTGCCTGCGCAAAAACATCTGCGGCAAAAAAGAGCAGATAGATTGAAAAACATATAACTTTCAGCTTCATAGACATCCCTGTTTAATGAATTCTGGCCCGGACGGCCGATGACAGGATAAGCTCGCCCTTTTGAATGAAAATCTCGAGGCCCGTACCCTGAATCCTGACCCTTTCGCTTTCCATGACCACGGGCGCGCCGGTGTAGATTTTTTTCTCACTATCGCTGTACTTCAGATAATCGGTGGAAAATTTCTCGCCCGAGTCAGCGATAATCTGCACATGACCTTTGATCTCCAGGTCCTTTTTATCCGTGAGCATCTCTCCTTTGTCCCCCGTCATGACAATCACTTTGCCGTCCGGCATGGTGAGCTTCACCCTCACCTTGTCGAACACCGCCAGATCCTGTTTTTTTTCATACTGGGCGCTGTCGGATCTGACCTCCCAGCGTATATTATCCTTTCCCACCTCGGTGAAAACAAAATTCTGAATACTGATATCCGCCTCGTCCGGAAGTATTTTTATGATGTTCGTTTTCCTGCCGCCCGGCAGATTCAGTGCGACAAACAAAATAATCACTCCCAGCGCAAGAACCACCAGGGCCGGAATTATCAATTTTATTTTCCTGCCGGGTTTCATTTTACCTTCTTAACCTCGGGACAACAATATTATTCACTTCGCCTTCTATACCACCGGCAAAGCCCCGTGTAAATCATTTCAGAAACAAGACCCAGGCTCTGCGAAACATTTCCCTAAACAGTGAGACGAAGGCCTATCACACCTGTGACGATCAGGAGAAATGACAATATCCTGAGCATGGACGCGGCATCGTGAAACACGATAACGCCGATGAGAAAAGTGCTGGCCGCGCCTATTCCCGTCCATACCGCGTAGGCCGTGCCGATGGGGATCTCCCTTTGCGCCAGCCATAAAAACAGTCCGCTTAGCGCCATACACACGGCCGCCATCAGGATGAACGCCCCACGGTGGGGAGTGGTCTGGGACAATTTAAACCCGAGGGGCCATCCGATTTCCAGAAGACAGGCGATTAACAGGTAGGTCCAGGCAAGGCTCATCTCAATTACCCGACCCGGCCATGCTATCCGGTTTCGTTTGGGCAAATTCTGAAAATTCATAGCGGGCGGCAATCTCGGGCCAAAAACCCTGTGCCCGGAGCAACATTTCGCAGACCTCACGCACAGCTCCCTGCCCTCCCCTGTTTACAGTTACATGGTCCACTACTTTTTTAACCGTTTCTTCCGCATCAAACACAGCCGCGGAAAAACCTGCCAACTTCAACACGGGGATATCGACAAGGTCATCACCTATGTAAGCGACATCATCCGGCCGAAGGTTGTTTTTTTTGAGCATTTCGCCGAAAACCTCTTTTTTGTTCAGTGCCCCCTGGTAAACTTCCGTGATTCTGAGGTCGCGTGCCCGGTGCTCCACTACCGCTGAAGTCCTTCCCGTGATGATGGCCACGCGGATTCCGTGGCGCTCAAGCAGAACCAGTCCATGGCCGTCGCGGACATTGAAAATCTTCGATTCCCTGCCTTCAGAGTCCATGATGATTCCGCCGTCGGTCATCACTCCGTCTATGTCCAGCGCCAGCATTTTTATTTTCTTCAGTTTCTCAAGAAGTTCTTTATCCATTCTTTTTCACTCTTAAAGCCGCCCTCATTATCTACGGCCTCTCCTCCTTCACTATTTCATCAATCTTTTTGAGCTCCGTCAAGAGTTTCTCCAGCGAGCTCAAATAAATAGAATTAGCTCCATCGCAAAGCGCCCGAGGGGGGTCGGGGTGAACCTCCATAAACACTCCGTCCACACCCGCTGCGACGGCCGCCCGTGCAAGGTAGGGCACCATCTCGCGCTCGCCGCCGGAGGCGCTGCCTGCCCCGCCTGGCAACTGCACAGAGTGAGTCGCATCGAAAATAACCGGATACCCCATTCGCCTCATGATCGGCAGGGAGCGCACGTCGAAAACGAGGTTGTTGTAGCCAAACGACGCGCCCCGCTCGGTAATCAGCATCCGGTCCATACCTGCGGACTTGATTTTCTCAATGATGTTGGCGACATCCCATGGCGCCAGAAACTGTCCTTTTTTGACATTGATGATTTTCGCCTTTTTGGCGACTTCCATGACAAAATCAGTCTGACGGCACAAAAAGGCGGGCACCTGCATGATGTCGAGCACCGCCGCCGCTTCATCGATTTCTTCAAAGCGGTGCACATCGGAAATAACCGGTACGCCCGCTTCCTTTTTCACTTTTTCCAGCATTTTCAATCCGCCGGCGAGGCCAGGCCCGCGGTATGATTTGATGGAAGTGCGATTGGCCTTGTCGTAGGAGGCCTTGAAGATGAAAGGAATCTGCATCTTTGTCGTCAACTCCTTCAGGTACAAGGCGATGTCCACGGCGGCAGTTTCGTCCTCCAGCACGCACGGGCCGGCGATCAGGGCAAAACGGTTATTGCCCCCTATTTCAAAATTATTTAGTTTTACCTGCTTCACGATCCGTCCCTGTTTTTTATTTTTTCTCTTTCATAAGCTCAATGCGCAGCCGGGGAATCCGCGGGGCCACTTTCGTCTGCGGATTGATCTCATATGCCCTCCGGTATGCCTCCAGAGCCTTTGCATAGAGCCCTTTTTGTTCATAGGCCAGCCCTAAATTCGCGTAAATTTCATCATCTTCACGGTCATATTTCAGTGCCGTTAGATAATTTTCGATGGCTTTGTCCCAGTTTTTGGCGGCGCCATGGGCATAACCCAGACTGAAATAAGAGGAGGATTTGCGGGGCTCAAGCTTTACCAGCTGCTGATAATATTTTATGGCCTCGGCAAATTGTTTTTCCTTCAGGTAATATCCTGCAATGTAGGCGGATATTTTCGTGTCCGGCGGCGAAATTTTTTTGTAGTATTTAACTGCTTCTTTTTCCTTGCCGAGACGCTCGTAGGTGTAGGCCAGATTGGCATAAAGTGTTTGATCCCTGAGCCCCAGCGCGACCGCTTTTTCGTAACACCTGGCCGACTCCGCAAAGTTTTTCGTCTCGCCGTAAGCATAGGCGAGCCTGACAAAAATATCAAGTTTCCGGGGATATTGACGGGCCAGCGCTTCCAGATAGCCTGTCGCCTCACCGTAGTTTTTGTTTTTGTAAGTCAGGTCCGCCAGTCGCTCAAGCGCCTGGACATCGCCGGGATTTTTCGCCAGCACCAGACGGTATTCCCGCACGGCCTCAGAGGTCATTTTTCTTCTTTCATAGGCTGCGCCGAGATTGAAATGGATGATGGGCTCATCAGGCGACAAAGACAGGGCTTTTTTCAGGTAGCTCATTTCTTCATCATGCCTGCCCATTCCCGCGCTGGCGGTGGCCATATTGGCATAGGCGGCCGCGTCACCGGGGGCGATTTCAATGACTTTAGAATAGGCATCCCGGGCCTGGCGGTACTTCTTGTTCTTCAGGTACAGCGTCCCCAGGCCGCGCCATGCCGACGCATCATCAGGGTTATTTTTTGTGATCTCAAGATACTCGCCGATTGCCGCATCTGTCTGGCCGGCCTGTTCGTATGCCCCGGCAAGCAACAGCCTGATTGCGTCATTGCCTGGATCATCACCGAGCGCCTTTTTGAAGTACTCCACAGCCTTAATCCAGGTGTTTTCCCCACCATAGGCCTGTCCCAGAAGAGCAAAGACGCCTGCGTCATGTTTTCCGGATTCGACGAGATGCAGCAATATCTCAACTGCCCGCTCCGGCCGGCCGCTTTGAATATAGCAACGGGCCAGGTCCTTAATGACACCTGTATCATCGGGAGTCAGGCGCAGGATGTCTTCATAAATCGCCGCAGCTTCCACCGGCAGATTCTGCTTCAGGTAGATGCCGGCCAGGACTCTGCGCACGCCCGTGTCATTGACGTTTTCCTCCATCGCCTTCTTCAGATAGCTGACACTCTTTTGGAGTGAGCCGGACTTTTCTGCAAATCTGAGCCAATCCTGGGCCGTGATCTCGACGCGCAGAGGCATCCGGGCGATATTGTGCTGTTTGTAATAGACGGTGATGCTGTATGAATTCATTGCCCGCTGTGCTACGTTCATGGTCCGGCCCTGCATGATCGCGTTGACAAAATCCATGCCTCTCAACACAATGCCCATATGGTTGCCGCGATCGCCGATACCCTCGACCGTCGCACCGGTGAATTTCTCCGCCAGATCATCGCTTACTACGCTTTTGATGATAAACTCATCGCGATAGGTCATCGTGAGCGGTTCGCCATCGGAAAGACGTATGGCGTGGCCGTTTTTTTCAATGACGAGATAATAAAACTGCGGCCCGGTTTTCAAAATGTAATGGCTGAGTGTGTTTCCGGCCCGGCGGGCCGAAAACAGGACGGCGCTCAAACCAGCGGGCCGGAAATAGGCAACAGCCGCTGCCAGCAGGGCAAAAATCACCACAATCGCGATGACGACCGGCATCTTTCCGGGGCCGGTCTTTCTTCCCGCCATGTGATTTTTATTGTCTGAATCAAACCTCGGCATCCGTATTCTAACCCCGCGGATGAAATTTCCTGTGTATTTCCCTGAGACGCTCCCTGGTCACATGGGTATAAATCTGGGTCGTGGCGATATCGGCATGCCCCAGCATGAGCTGCACGGCCCGCAGATCAGCCCCCCCTTCCAGAAGATGGGAGGCGAATGAATGCCGGAATGTATGCGGATGGACATTTTTTTGCAAGCCCGCTTTTTTCGCATAGGAGGTGATTATTTTCCACAGCCCCTGGCGCGTGAAAGAGCGGCCGAAACGGTTAAGAAACAAAACATCCGTCGCTTTTGATTTCATAAATGCCGGCCGGGCCTCGTCAATGTAGCGGCGGACTGAGTCGTAGGCTTTTTTACCCACCGGGACTCCCCTTTCCTTGCCGCCTTTGCCCAAAACGATTAAAAACCCCACCTGCCAGTTGATGCTGTTCATCGTCAGCCCCGCCAGTTCGGAAACCCGCAGCCCGGCGGCATAAAGAAGCTCGAGCATCGCCTTGTCACGCAGGCCCGACGGAGTTTCTTCGGACGGCTGATCGAGCACCAGGCCCATCTCCTCACGGCTCAGTGTATCCGGCAGGCGCATCCACACTTTTGCTCGTTCAATATCGGCCAGGGGTGATTCATCGACTGCTTTTTCCTCAAGCAGATACCGGTAAAATCCCCTCAAAGCGGCAAGTGAACGGTTCATCGAATTGGCGGCAAGTCCCTCGCCTTTGAGCGCCACAAGAAACTCGACCACGGTCTTTGCATTCACAAAGCGCACATCCGTCAGTCCTTTTTGTTCAAGGAATTCTATAAATCGGCGCAGATCCCTCCTGTAGGCCTCCCGTGTGTTATCGGAGGCTCCTTTTTCAATCAGGAGATAATCCATATATTTGCCAAGCAGGACTCGCATACTAATTTTTTAACGCAAATATTGTTGTCGTGCAAAGTTTTTTTATTGACATCGGCCTGCAATCTTGTACAAAAAGACCATCCTTCTAAAAGCGGAGGCAGGTTATGAAGAAAATCGTCATTGCCGGCGACCACGGCGCACTCGAGTTAAAAGACACGATTGTCCACTTCCTGAAAAACAAATATTTTTCCGTTACCGACCTGGGAACTTTCGGGGGCCAGTCCGTCGATTACCCGGACATGGCCAAAGCGGCCTGCGATGAATTCAATAAGGGAGGCTATGACTTCGGCATACTGCTTTGCGGCACAGGTATCGGTATCTCGATGGCAGCCAACAAAATCAGGGGCATCCGCTGCGCGCTGATTTGCGATCTGTTCAGTGCCGAAATGGCCAAAGCCCATAATAATGCCAATTTCATCGCTTTTGGCGGCCGCGTCCGCTACAATGTCCCGGTTACGGAAATGATCAGCAAATTCATCAGCACCGACTATGAAGGAGGACGCCACGACCGGCGCATCGCCAAACTGGCCGCGCTGGAGATACAATGCTGATTGATGGCGCGGCCTGCGACGCCGGCGAATACACCGGGTGACACGACAAAATAAAGGTGTCCACGAATTACATGGCAAGAAGCGTTAATCACTGTATTCGGTGCCTGCCGACCGAACATGCGACCCGGACTCAGGCCATTCTAGAGACAGCTTCATAGCGGAAGCAATCCCTGAGATGGTCATTGACCATGCCCGAGGCCTGCATAAAAGCATAACAGATGACAGTGCCTGCAAACCTGAAGCCCCGTTTTTTCAAATCTCTGCTCATCATGTCTGATTGCCTTGAGGATGACGGTACCGCCCCGGCGCTTTTCCACGCATTTTGTATCGGCCTGCCATCCACATAGCGCCACACGAAGGCATCGAAAGAACCGAACTCTTCGCAGATGTCGATGACGGCCCCGGCATTGGTAATTGCCGCTTCAATCTTCAGCCGGTTCCGGACAATGCCCCTGTCGGACATGAGCCGTGAGATGTCGCTACTGTCGTAGCGGGCGATGCGCTCAAAATCAAAATTGTGAAAAGCGCGGCGGTAATTTTCTCTTTTTTTGAGTATCGTAAGCCAGCTCAGGCCCGCCTGCGCCCCGTCGAGGGTCAGGTATTCATACAAAACCCTGTCATCATGCACGGGCACACCCCATTCACGATCGTGATAAGAAACGTACAGAGGGTCGGTTCCGCACCAGGCGCACCTTATTTTGTTATCGTGACCGTTTTCCGAACTAATCATCGATGAATTTGTATTCACCGGCAACTCCGCGACAAATAAAGGCAGTCAATTATTCGAGCGCCTGAACTTACAAAGTTGCAACGGGAATGTAAAGGGCTTTGTAAACACTCATGAGAAGTTGCTGCAGGAGATGCCGGAGCTGCCTCTGGGGCAGCTCCGGCGTGAAGAAAGGAAGGGAGAAGGGGAATAAGGGACTCTGTGTCCCGGCTAGCCGAGGATCGCCTTTAGATCCTCTTCGGGGGTGGCTATCGGTTTGATCGCGAAATTCTCGACCAGAACGTTAAGAACGTTGGGTGTGATAAATGCGGGCAGTGACGGCCCCAGGCGGATGTCTTTAATGCCCAGATGAAGCAGTGTCAGTAAAATCGCCACCGCCTTTTGTTCATACCAGGACAAAATCATCGACAGGGGCAAATCGTTGACTTCGCAGTTGAAAGCCCTGGCCAGCGCCACCGCAATCTGGATGGCGGAATATGCGTCGTTACACTGGCCGATATCCAACAGTCTGGGAATGCCGCCGATGTCGCCCAGATCCATATCGAAGAAACGGAACTTCCCGCAGGCAAGTGTCATCACTACCGTATCTTTCGGGGCTTTTTCCACAAACTCCGTATAGTAATTGCGCCCCGGCCTGGCTCCGTCGCAACCGGCCACCAGGAAGAAATGACGGATCGCCTTCCCCTTGACGGCATCAATCACGGCACCGGCGACATTCATCACCGCGTTGTGACCGAATCCGACTGTGACGGTCTTGCCTTCGGTGTCTTCCGGAAAACCGGGCAGCGACAGTGCTTTTTCAATCACGGGGCTGAAGTCGTGATCTGAAATATGCCGCACGCCGGGCCAGCCGACCAGACCAGTGGTAAAGATATTGTCTTTGTAGGAATCACGCGGCTTCTGAATACAGTTGGTCGTCATCAAAATCGCGCCCGGAAATTCGGCAAATTCTCTGGTCTGATTCTGCCAGGCCGTACCGTAGTGGCCGTAAAAGTGGGGATATTTTTTCAGCCCCGGGTAACCGTGCGCGGGCAGCATCTCTCCATGAGTGTAAATATTGATGCCCTTCCCCTCGGTCTGCTGCAAGAGCTCCGCGAGGTCCTTCAGATCATGGCCGGAAACGAGTATGGCCTTTCCTTTTTTTGCACCCAGCGGTACTTTGGTAGGCACGGGATGACCGAATGCGCCGGTATTGGCGGCGTCAAGAAGTTCCATTGTCCGCAGATTAATCTCACCGCATTTGAGGACAAGGCCGATCCAGGCATCGAGGTCAAAGTTTTCTCTGGCGATCGCCGCGAGCGCTTCATGAACAAAAGCGTACACGGCATCGTCCTCCTGCCCCAGAATCTGCGCGTGATCCGCGTAGGCGGCGACACCTTTGAGACCGAAAAGAAGGATATGTTTGAGCGATTCGATATCCGCATTTGCGCCTGCGGCCGGCTTAAGGGAGGCCACGTCCGCCCCGGCCGCGAGTCCCTCAAGCGTCTTTTCCGGCTGATAGTTCACGCACGCGGTTTTTCCATCGATAGCCGCGCCGGCTTTTTTCGCCTTGGCTGTCAAGGCTTCACGAAGCTCAACGCTGCGACCGATCAATTCCACAAAACGGGCCG
>CAYWRV010000031.1:0-15685 GCA_964460865.1 uncultured Smithella sp.
TTTGTGCTTCTTCCATGATATGGGTGGATAAAAGAACGGTCATCCCGGCGGCATTCAGTTCGGCGAGCGTTTCATAAATGTGATGGCGGCTCTGGGGATCGATACCGACGGTCGGTTCGTCGAGCAAAAGCAGTGTCGGGGAATGCAGAAGGGCCACGGCAATGTTGAGCCGTCGCTGCATTCCGCCTGAATAAGTGGAAACCAATTCGCGGGCATGACCCGCAAGGCCCGTCCTCTCCAGAACTTCGAGTGCCCGTGCGCCGATTCTGTCAGCCGGCATGCCGGCCATCGCACCGAAAAAGCGCAGGTTTTCCATGGCGGTCAATCCCGTGTAGAGTGATATGGGCTGTGGAACGTAACCGATGGACAAAAGAGCGTCTCTATCCGGTATCGTGCGGCCGTAAACGGCGACGCTGCCCGAATAGCCTTTCAGCTGGCCGGTGATGATCCTCATCAGTGTGGACTTGCCGGCTCCGTTGGGCCCCAGAAGCGCGTGCATGCCCCCGTCCGGGACCGAAAGAGAAAATTTCTCCAGAGCGTTTATCGCCCCGTTACCGTAACTGAAGGTCACGGCACTGACATCCAGCGCATTCATGCTTTGAGCTTCCTCACCACTGAATCGAGGTCGCGGAAAAACTGCTCCTCCCTTCCGGCACAGATGAGTATCAGGCCGCCCGCTTTGGCGAAGGTATTTTCGCCGGAACCGCGCTCCTTGATGACACGGGCCGAGACGACGGCAAACTCCCGCCAGATATCGCCGATGGAGGTCATTTCTCTGGAGAGATCCGCGAGCTCAGCGGAACCGAACAGGGCAGCCGCTTCCTGGAGAAAGGCCGCATACATGAAACGGAAACCGGCACCTCCCGTACCTACCTCTTCCTGCATGCGCACGACATTGGCCAGACGGCGGCGCGCCTCACGCTCGCCCAGCACCGCGGGGCTTTTAATGGTCTGTCTGCCCAGATAACGTATACCCATGAGGCCGACAAAGGGGAAAGGGGTACGCAGCATCATGTTGCAGGAGTCCTTGATTGCGTCGATGCAGGCCTTCCTGAAGTCCGGTTTTGGATTGACGGATTTTGCATAATACATGTATCCCTTTGATTCCAGAGGCCCCCGGGCGAAACGCGCCCGCTCCAGATCCTCAGTCAGACAATCAACCGGATGATCCAAAACAGGGTCGGCAACGCGAAAGCCGTCCTTGACTTCCCTAAGTACAATGATGTTGTGGCCGTTGAATTGAAAGCGGAACCGGTCGGGAAAATAGGAAAGCCAGTAAATGTTGGTGGTCAGACCGACGATATTGCCGGAAGCCAGCAGGGCGCGCAGGTCCTCCATGCCTTCTTTGGTACGGTCTTTCTTCCACGGAAAGTTGTAATATTTTTTTGTAACAAATTTTCCGCCCAGTCTTTTTGCCACCTTGGTAAAAAGAGTGCCGGGCCGCGACCGGTAGGTTGTCACGGGAAGCCCCACCATTTTGATAAACGGCAGATGCCCGAAGAAAATGCCGCTGCCGATACCGAAGGCCATTGCCTCGGACAGATCCACTCCCTTGTCCCGAAACAGAGAAGCGGTGACTCCGCTTTCACAGTGGGAGGCATGCAGATGGTAAAAAGGTTTTCCCGCACAGGTCAGTTCAGTAGTCATGGATGTGTAATTACCTTCCTTTGGGTGTTTATAGGTCCTCTTTTGAGCTCTTCGGTACTTATCGCGAGTGCCTGCGCGTAGCGCTCAAGCACCTGCGGCTTCAATTTGGCGAAAATTTCCGGACGAAAATGCCTTTTGACGCGGAATACGGCAATCCCTGCAGTTTTGCCCAGAATTTTCGGTGTCATCTGCCTGAGCTCCATGTAAAAGCCAAGAGGACTTTGGCGGCCGGCCAGCACTTCTTTTCTGATCTCAACAAGCCTTGCCTCCCAGTCTTCCATGGCCAGGCCGTTGACAATCGCTTCCGCCTCCCAGCCTGAACTGGGAACGACCACATACCTGCCCTGCTCGTCAAGCGCGTAACAGGCGCGCTTTTCACCGTTGTAATAGGTAATGTCCTGCGGCACTTCGCTTACTTTCATAAACGCCTCCCGCTTATTATAGTCAGAAACCGCCTTTTATATGGCAATGAAGCACGAAGCAAAACTTATTTTTTCTATTCAGTGCCGGCTTCAATTTTTTTCCCCAAAAAAGGTTCAAAATGATGCCACTCAAACGGATGTTCGACGACAAAGCGCGCCAGGTCGTCGGCGTAGGCCTGCGCCGAAGCCGCAACCGCCTGATGGCGCTGGGCACGCGTTTTGGCCAGCACTTTTCTGCCAGGGGATAACCGGATCTGATGTATGCCTGACTCATCCTGATGTACAAAGAAAGTCATCAGCGGCGCACCGGACATCAGTGCAAACAAATGAGGCGTATCCGGCAGATGTGCTTCATGGCCCAGGAAATTGACCTTGACGGAGCTTTGCTCCCCCCATAGCCTGTCGCCTGTCATGGAAACGATCCCGCCCTCACGCAGGAAAGTTATGCCTTCCAGAAGGGCAAAAGGGGATTTTTCCTTCTCGTCCGTCGCCACGATGCGCACGCCCTGCATGACCAGGTTATCCTTATGAATCTTCTCGACCTGTTCTTTATGTTTGGCACCCATATAAATCATCACCGGCATTCCCTTCTGACCAAGCCGCTGGGCGGCGAGTTCCCAGTTCCCCACATGCGACATGACAACAATCGCCCCGGTTTTTTCGTCCACCGCCTGATGCAGATGCTCCCAGCCTTCACGGTGAAACCGGGCCTGTTCAGCCACCCAGGGAATGAAACGGTGCATATAAACATCGGTGAAGCCGTGAAACTGTTTCCAGGCACAGTAAAGATGATAGACGAAACTACGCTGGGGGAAAAGCGCCCGGTAAAACTTGACGCTGCCGGACACGCGCGAAGGAAAGAGAAAAAAATAGCCGGTGGCGATGCACCAGGAAAATGAACGGAAAAACCACACACCGAGTCTGCGGGAAAGATAGCGAGCCAGTCTGTAGGACAGTACTTTCATAGAGGTTCCTTAAGGGCCCCGCCTGTAAGACATAATAAGTATTCTCGCCTATTAAATGCAAATGTGATTATTTATCAATAAAAATCTGGAGACAAATACGGCGGTCTTGAAGGTTCGGGATAATTTGTCGCCTGATGAGCCACATCATGCCGGTCTGGAAACACCGGCATTCCGGTCAGCGTATCCATCCCTCCGTTAATGATAAGTTTTCCGACACATAAAAACCCGCTTTGCGCGGGTTTCATGGATGTTCTGGAACTCTACCTGATTAATGCCTGGTGGAGATGAGGGGGATCGAACCCCTGGCCTCGGCGTTGCGAACGCCGCGCTCTCCCAGCTGAGCTACATCCCCCAACCGTTAAAAAAACGTGGCGAGCATATATATTGTTTGCCGGCCTGTCAAGGACAATCGCCCTCTGGCAGCCGGAGGCTGAAGCGGAAACTTGTCTTGACAAAGCTGCGTGGTTTTCCATATACTTAAGTCCGCGATTTCATAGCATACGTATAAAGCGCAACAATCGCCGACGCGCCTTATGAACGGACGGCGCTCCGGAATAAAATTCACGGGAGAGGCTCATGGCAAAAATCGACGCTTTTTTTCAGTTGATGAACGATCACAAGGCATCCGACCTTCATCTGGTATCCGGACAGCAGCCGGCCATCCGCATTCGCGGTGACATTGAACGCATCAGATACGATGTCCTCACCAATGATATGCTCAAGGTTCTTCTCTATGAAATCACTCCCGAGCATAAGATAAAGCAGTTTGAAGAAACCGGAGACATGGACTTCGCCTATGAAGTGCCGGGGCTGGCGCGCTATCGCGCCAATTATTTCCAGCAAAAATATGGGATAGCCGCCGTGTTCCGTGAAATACCGGCAAAAATCGCCACCTGCGCCGAGCTGGGCATGCCGTCGGTTGTTTCGAAACTGGCCATGCTGCCACGGGGACTGGTGCTGGTGACCGGCCCGACCGGCAGCGGAAAATCCACAACGCTCGCCGCTATTATCGACGAGGCGAACCGCCTGCGCCGCGACCACATCATTACCATCGAAGACCCGATCGAGTTTGTCCACAGGAGCCAGAACTGCATCGTCAATCACCGTGAAGTCGGTATTCACACCAAAAGTTTTTCCGCCGCGCTGCGCGGCGCGTTGCGTGAAGACCCGGACATCATTATGGTCGGCGAAATGCGCGACCTGGAAACCACAGCCCTGGCGATCGAGGCCGCTTCCACCGGCCATCTGGTGCTGGCCACCGTCCATACAACCAGTGCGGTTAAAACGGTCGACCGCGTTGTGGAAATTTTCCCCGAGTCCGAGCAGCTGCAAATCCGCTCCACTTTGGCCGACGGCCTCAGAGCAGTTATTTCCCAGGTGATCTTCAAAAGGTCGGACATTAAAGCACGATGTGTCGCTCTGGAAATTCTCGTCGCCACGCCGGCTGTGCGAAATCTCATCCGCGAGCAGAAAACCTATCAGATACCCTCCATGATTCAGGCGGGCAAGAAATACGGCATGCAGCTTTTGGACGACAGCATCATGGAGTTGCACAACAGGGGCTGGATCAGCGCCGAAGACGCGTATGTGAAATCAAACGAGAAAGGCAGATTCCGACCGCTTTTGAAGTATCAACCCACAGACTTTACAGAAGCCTAGAAGGGGTTATTTATGAGAAAACCGGAAGTAGATCATATCCTGATAAAAATGCTGGAGTCCAACACCAATATTTCCGACGTCATCCTGACGGTGGACAAGCCGTTTCAGGTGGAGGCGGCAGGCGTTTTAGTGCCGGTCGAACTCGAACCTCATTTTGAAAAGCTGACTCCTTTTCAGACGGAAACTTTCGCCTTGAATCTTATCAATCAGGACCGGCGGCTGATGGAGGCGCTGATCAAAGAAGGCTCCTGCGACCTGTCATACGAGCTGCCGGGAATTGCGCGCTTCCGCGTCAACATCTTTTCGCAGCGCAACCAGTACTCCATCGTTTTGAGGAAACTGGAAACCCAGATACCGACTTACGCCGAGCTGGGTCTTCCTGACGCCTACCGGCGGGTAGCCACGGAAAAAAACGGCATCGTGCTGGTCACCGGTGCGACCGGTTCAGGTAAGACGACTTCGCTGGCTGCCGTGATCAACGATATTAACGAAAAACAGCCGGTTCACATTATCACATTGGAAGACCCGATTGAATACACACACTCACAGAAAAAAGCGACGGTCAACCAGCGCGAACTGGGCAAGGACTTCGACACTTTCGCCAATGGACTGCGCGCCTCTCTTCGTCAGGCGCCCAATGTCATCCTGGTCGGTGAAATGCGCGACCGCGACTCAGTTGAGATCGCCTTGAATGCGGCTGAAACAGGCCATCTGGTGCTGAGTACCCTGCATACGACCGATGCCAGTCAGACAGTCAACCGCATCCTGGGCATGTTCGCGATCGAAGAAGAAAATCAGATCCGGACACGCCTGGCGGATTCTCTGCGCTGGGTCATCTGTCAGCGGCTTCTCCCCAAAGTAGGCGGAGGGCGCGTGGCGGCCTTCGAAGCGCTGGGGACTTCACTGCGCGTCAAAGACGCCATCATGCACGGCGAGTCCGAAGGGAAGACATTCCTCGACATCATCCAGCAAGGCAAAGCCTTCGGCATGATCACCTTCGACAACTGTATCGTCGATCTTTATGAAAAGGGACTGATCACCGAGGAAACAGCCAAAGCCTACGCCTCGAACCGCTCCAATGTCGGACGGGGCATTGACGCCATCAAAAGCGCACGCGGTGAGAAGACGACGGATCTGGATAAGCTGGAAGTGGACCGTTCCTATGGTAATAATATAGGCAAACAGTGGATCTGATAAACAGATAACAAAACGATCAGGCAGGGAACGACAATGACTGAACAAGGAGCGAAACCGGCGGCGAAGAAAACGGCTGACGTGATGGATTATGGCGGAAGGCCTTTCGGGCGGCTCATTCCGGATGCGGAAACAGCGATGATATGCGAGCAGGATCCGGTTATCCGTGACAAAGTCGCAGGCGATCTTAAAAAAATGGGGTTTCTGGTCGCACAGCCGGCCACCTACAAAGAAGCGCTGAGAAACATGCGCTTTCACGTCTTTAATATAATTTTTGTCGATGAAGATTTCGACACAGGCGTCTGGGAAACGAACAATGTGCTTCGCTATCTGGAAAATCTCAACATGTCCGTCCGCAGACAGATCTACGTCGTTTTAATCAGTGCCACCCTGCCGACCATGGACTATCTGGCAACGTTCAATAAAAGCGCCAACCTCATCATCAACAAACGCGATATCGTGTCCATGGAAAAAATCCTGCGGCATGCCATGTCCGAACACGAGGACTTCTACCATGTCTTCAAGGAGACGATTCACAAACAGTGACCACCGCAGGACATCAGCCTTATCCGCACTCACCCGCCTTTTAGTTGAATGCGGGCTTTAGCCGCCTCCAGTTGATGACGGCAGGGAGTCTGCGGATCAAAGGCCAGCGCCGCCTCAAATGCTTTAACCGCGTGACTGAAAAGCTCTCCTTTCATCAGTGAATTACCAAGCCGGTTCCAGTAAGCGGCGGTTTGAGACGGATCAACCTGGCATGCTTTTTCATACGCTACAAATGCCTCGGCGGGCCTGTTCATGGCAACCAGCGCGTCCCCCAGGGCACAATGATAGAGGCTTTTTCCGGGAGCAAGCGCGAGGCACCTGGTAATGAGACCGACCGACCGTTCGGGAAGATGCTTTTCCATGTATAAGCCCGCGGCTTGAAAAAGGTAGCGATCCTCGTTATCAGGTTCAATGAGCCCCGCCCGGCGGTAGGCGTTTTCAAACTCTTCATAACGGCCCGCGGCGAGCAGCGCCCCTCCCAGGAGGCAATGATAAACCGGATTATCATCCTCCATGGACACGAGCTTACTGAAAACACCGACGGCTTTTTCAAATTCACCCGAAAGCAGATAGGCCCTTCCCAGTTCTTCGGCCAACCCCGGATCCTCCGGTTGAACAGAGGCGGCTTTTTCGCACAGCGCGACGAGCCGGGCGGCCCTCCCCTCCAGTTTGCAAATCCTTACCAGTTCGTCATAGGCGAAACCGGTAAAGACTTTTCGCTCCAGCTCCCGTTCAAACATTTCCTCCCAGTGCCTGATGGAGCTTTCCCTGTCTCCTCTGTCCCAGTTGGCCCACGCCAGGCGCATCAGGACGGACTCTTCGGCGGGGTTGGCTTCGTGGACCACCTCCAGAAGAGTGATCGCCTCATCTAATTTTCCTTGCTCCAGCAGTTGATCTGCCTCGTCTAGTTTTTGCCTGATTTCGTGATTTTGTGCCATGGTCATAAAAAAAGGGGGGCGAAAGCCCCCCGGGAATTTAGCAGCTGCAGGATCCGCAGCCTCCGCCGCCCTGGGCCGCGAGGCTCGAGGTCAGCTTGAATCCCTCTCCGTGCGGTGTGCTGATAAAATCAATGTTAATCGGTTTTGCCTGTTCCCACAGTGATTTTTCAACGACAAATTTGGTTCCTTTGTCATCGATCACCTCATCTTCGTTTCGTGGCTCATCCAGAGCCATGCCCAAAGAGGGCCCGGCTCACCCGAATGACATGGTAATCCGAATCGCCGCGTTAGCGCCTTTGTCCTTCAGGAAATCTTTGATGATTTCTGAAGCTTTGTCAGTGACTGCCAGCATTATGTTTTCTCCTTCCGGTGATGTCTTTGGGACATCAATATTTTTTGTAACTTATACATAATCGGTTCATTGTCAATTATAATTTAGCAAAATGAAATAAACCATCGAAATAATAAGACAAACAGCAACAGAAGGACCGCTTGCGATGCCGGCTTATTCATTTATTGTTCATGCTCACCCGGCCCGCTCCGTTGACTCAAGATCTTTTTCCGGGCCTCAGCAAGTGTCTTGTCAAAGTATTTTTCCAGCTCCCCGTTTACGCCGCGCAAACCGTCAACCACATCATTGGCCCACTGCAGGTATTCCAGTTTGCGCTCTTTTGTCCAGTTCTCCGGCGGTGTGTGGGCGATGTCGTGGACATTGCATATTTTGTCGGCAAGTTTAATCTGTTTGGCAAGCCCGGACAGACCAGGCGCGCCGTCAACCTGGTTTTGCTTTCTTGCCACTTTGGGAAGACTCTTGTCGTCCGTCATCTCGCTGACCAGTGACAGAACTCCGGCACCGAACAACTCCAGGATTTCTTCCGCACCGGTATCCGTGTCCTCGATCGTGTCGTGCAAAATGGCGGCCTCGATCGCCTCCTGATCGCGTACCCCTCCTACCTGCCATAGTATGTTGGCAACTTCTATCGGATGATTGATGTAGGGGGAAGCGGCCAGGTCTTTTCGTCTCTGGTGGCGGTGCTTTGATGCTGAAAACTGAAGCGCTGTTAAAAGGCGGCC
The DNA here is from genome assembly GCA_964460865.1 of uncultured Smithella sp. Lineage (GTDB taxonomy): Bacteria > Desulfobacterota > Syntrophia > Syntrophales > Smithellaceae > UBA8904. The sequence continues at coordinate 8,446 of CAYWRV010000031.1, forward strand.
AAGATCGTGACTCATTTATCTCTCCCAGTCAAGTTTTGCATATCACAGGCGGAAGGCTGCAGGCAAACAGTTATGACAAACAGATGAAAAGCCTCTCTGCCCGTCTTTGCCGGAGGCGTCCCCGTTGCAGCGTGGATACAAAACCAGCACTCCCCCGCGGCGGTAATCAAATAAAGTTTGCCTGGCTTGCTCCCTTTGGATATACTGCCCGTGCGAGTTAATTCAAGAGGCGGACAGCATGAAAAGACCGGATCCACAGCATTATATACAAGGAGTTCTCAACGGCGACAGACGCGTGCTGGCCAAGGCCATCACTCTGGTGGAGAGCTCTTTGCCTTCAGATGAAGAAACAGCGCGCCAGATCCTGGACGCACTCTTGCCATATACAGGCGATGCCCTGCGCCTGGGTGTCACGGGGCTGCCGGGCGCGGGCAAGAGTACGTTTATAGAAAGCTACGGGACGCTGCTCACGCAAAGAGGCTACCGTGTGGCGGTTTTGGCGGTTGACCCCAGTTCTCCCAAAACGGGCGGCAGCATACTGGCGGATAAGACGAGGATGGAAAAGCTCTCCGCCAACGAAAATGCCTTTATCCGGCCATCCCCTTCCGGGAAAACACTCGGCGGTGTGGCCCGTAAAACCAGAGAGACAATGCTGCTTTGCGAGGCGGCTGGTTTTAACGTCACCATTATTGAAACTGTCGGTGTCGGACAATCAGAGGTCACGGTAGCCTCGATGGTCGATTTTTTCCTTGTTTTAATGATCGCCGGCGGAGGCGATGAGCTGCAGGGTATTAAAAAAGGTGTTCTGGAACTCGCCGATGCGGTGGCGGTCAACAAGGCGGACGGCGACAATATAGAGCGGGCGAAGATGGCCAGGCGTCAGTATGAGACGGCTTTCCACCTGCTTTCTCCACCCTATCGCAACTGGTCACCGCCGGTGGTGACGTGCAGCGCACTTACAATGGACGGCCTGGAGAACATCCTGGAGATAATTCTCGATCATCGGAACAGGCTCACCGCCAGCGGGGATCTCGAGGCAAAAAGACGGGAGCAGGCGGCCGAGTGGTTGAGATTCATGGTGCGCGAAGGAGTCCAGGAATGGTTTTACCAAAGCCCCGCAGCAGACGTTATGGCCCAAATGCTGAAACAGGTGGAAGCGGGGTTCATGACACCGACAAGTGCAGCTGCGCAAGTGCTGGCATGCCTGAAGGGCTGCACGTTTTGAAAAAGCCCCGGGGCTCGCGAATGAAAAAAGTTCTCCGCCACTAAATTCTAAATGACAACCGGCCCCTGAAAGCCAATCCCCCAAGCGGCTATTGAAGAAAATAAACATGAGGAGAAGTATCATGAAAGTTTTAAAGATTGATCACATCGGCATCGCGGTAAAAAATCTGGAAGAAAGCTCAAAGCTCTATGAGTTGCTCGGCATTGCTTCTCAAGGCACGGAAGAGGTCGAAGAGCAGAAGGTGCGGGTTTCCTTTTTCCCGATAGGTGATTCGGAGATCGAGCTTCTGGAATCCACATCACCGGACGGGCCTGTGGCTAAATACATTGAGAAAAACGGCGAAGGGATCCAGCACATCGCCCTGCGGGTGGATAACCTCGAAGAGGCACTGGCTGAACTGAAGGCAAAAGGCGTACGCCTGATTGATGAAAAACCACGCTACGGCGCGGGCGGGGCTAAAATCGCATTCATTCATCCCAAGGCGACGGGCGGTGTTTTGCTGGAGTTGAGTGAAAGATAGTCACAAACGCGGGAGACATTGCCTGTTTCGTGCCGCCGGGGCCTTGCCCGAAGGGCCGGATGGTTTCTTGTCTTAATGCCGTTATCTGAGCCGGGATAATCTAATTGCATGATTGTATCGGAGATACGGCAAATCGTCTTTTTGTATCAAAAATTTGAAAATTCGTAAAAAAGCGGATTGCCTTCCTGCATCTGAAAGCAATTTACCAAAAGACAAACCACCGGCCTGACCAAACCCTCTAATCCTCTAATCCTCTCAGAAACGAGGGAAGCCCCCCGGCCAGTTCGGCGGCCATGTTTTGCGCCCACCCATCAGAGACACCCAGGGCAGGTGTGCGGTTGGCGTCGAGCAGGATGACTTCGCCGTCCACAACTACATAGTCGAACTTTCCATAATCAAATCCAAGTCGGCTGCGCATTTCCCGCAGGCTCTCCGGAACAGGCGGGCCGTATTCGCGATGGACTTCGTTGGGAAATTTGACAATTGGGTTTAAAGAAACGAGGCGCTGGCTCACGCCGCGATCTCCCAGAAATATCCACTGCCGCAGGCAATAATAATCCCCTTCACGCTCGGGACAAAACTTCTCCACAACCAGCCGTCGGTTGCGCCAAACTGCTTTGGGGACCTCTGCCACAGAGCTGAAAACAGGATAGGCAGACGGCGACAGTATTCCCGTTATGCTCCAGGGAAGGTATTTGTTCCACATTCTGCTTAGTCGCCCCGGACGTTGCATTTTCAGCTCCGGAAATCCACCGAAGTTGAGGTCCGCCTTCACGATCACCGCACCCGTGTAATGATCTTTCGGCCCGAGGAGGTTCTTGCTTATTTTCCGCTTGGAAATATCGCGAACGCGGCCATTGACTACAATCGGATAGCGGGCGCAAAAATCCAGATACTCCTGTGGGACGACAGTAAGATCGACATGCAGAACAAGCACATCCGCCGCCTCATAACGTTCCGGCCCGCGTAACACGACAACTTCCACTCCCGAGGCCTGCCAATTTTTAACTATTTTGAGCATGAGGTATTTGGCATGATCAATTGGATCCAGAGCGTGCGTCAACACAGCAACTTTACAGCGAGGTGACATAACCATTCTCCACAGGCCGTGAGGCCCGTGCTTAAAAGTAATTACAGTAAATTACGTTTTTGTGTCAAAATTTATGACGGATTCATAAGAAAACTCAGACGGCTTTGCCTGCACCGCAAAGCAATTTACCAAAAGACAAACCACCGGCCTGACCAAACCCTCTAATCTTCCAACCTTCATCTTCGTCCCTTGCGCCGGGTGAAAACAATCAGCAGGACTACGGCAATAATAATGATGATCACGCCGTAGCCTACTGTTTCGGGGCCGATCCATTCAATCACTTCCGTGACCACGTCGGAGTCGAGTACTCTGATAAAAAAATTTCCAACAGCGGCGGCAATATCTCTCATATAATATACCCCCTCCAATCTTCCAATCTTCTAATCTTCTAATCTTCACCTGCGCCGGACAGGCAGCACATCCGCCATGAGGGATCGTAAACTTTCCTCCAGTCCACACCGCTTAAGTCAAATCCCTCAAATATGGTTTCAAGATGCGGTGAATCACCGAGAGAATAATGATACTTGCCACAACGACAACGATCACCTGAAGAGAGATGCCCGGCATCACGACACCCAGTGCCGTTCCGGCCGCCGGGGGATGCTCAGTATCCGTGACCACCATCAAAAAAAGAGATGTCCCGACGGCAAGTGAATAGATGAGTAGGCCAAAGTGAAAGGTAACGTGTGGGATCAGCGAAAATAAAAAACCGCACAGCAAACCGACAATGTGGCCACCGATGACGTTTCTGGGCTGCGCGGTGATGTTGTCCGGCATCGCAAACACGATGAAAGAGGTAGCGCCCAGCGACGCAATGACGACGGCATGCTGCCAGTTTAAAAAATACAAAACAATAAAGAGAGCCCCCGTCGCCATAACGCTCTGAAGCGCATATTGCTTCCAGTGCAGACGAAATTCCCTGTCTATTTTAATCAATGAATTTTTCAACCCGGGTTTATCCTCCTTGGGAGTATTAATCAGTACAAGATATTATCCTTACCGTTTATCACATAAAATCGTCCGCCCACGGCGCGGATTATGCTCAAAATGTTGTAGCGGCGCAAAAGCTCCACTCCAAGCGTTGTGGGGGAGGCCCTTGAGATCAGTATGGGCGCGCCCGCGGTTATTATTTTGAAGGCTATTTCACTCGAGATGCGCCCCGTCGAGCAGATCATCTTATCTTCGAGGCTCATATCGTTCAGCGCCGCATGGCCGATGACCTTGTCCATGGCGTTATGCCGGCCGATGTCGTCGAAAAAGACAATCCGCTCACCGGACACAGAGTACAGGGCCGCGCCATGAACACCATGCGTCGTTTTGTGCTCCTGAGAAAACCCGAGAAACTCGTTCATTACTCCGACGACAACTTCCGCCCGCACCACGGGAAGGCGGGATCTTACCAGCCCCCCGTCCGGTAAAATCCTTTTCGTCCGGCCGCCCGCGGCTGTGAGAGACTTCACCATCTCCAGTCTTTCGGTCACTCGCGATTCCGGTACCAGCCCGACATTGACCGTCAGGCTCTCTTCGTCAATGTCCATACTTTGAATTTCACCGGTCCGCGTGATGATCCCTTCGGTCAGGAGATAGCCTGTGATGTGCTGCGCCAGATAATTTCCCGAGCTCGCCATGGTGATATACTCAAGACCGTTGATCTTCAAAAGCACGGCGTATTCCGTTGAAAACGGCAGAGTAGTCTCGGTGAGAGTGCCGTCCGAATAGGCATGGACGGTGAATTCCTTATAAGTCGCAAGCGCCATTTTTCACTTCCGGTTTTTTTGCATCTTTTATCAGCAATAATAACAATTGACAAGGCTCAACCGGATTAACTAGATTGACGGGAGCAAAAAAAATGGAGGGGATATGCTCAAACGTGACGATGCCGTAGTGGTTATGATTGATTTCCAGGGTGCGCTGGCTCAGGCGATGCACAACAAGGAGAGACTTTTTGCCTGCAACGTTCAACTTGTTCAGGGCTGTAAGGCGCTGGGCCTGCCCATTGTGGTCACCGAGCAGGTGCCGGCAAAACTGGGGCCCACCATAGAGCAGCTGGCCTCGGCGCTGGGTGATTTCACTCCTGTCGCCAAGGAGAGTTTCAGCTGCTTTGCAAATAGCGAATTTCGCCGGCGACTTGAGGAAACAGGGCGCAGGCAGGTCATTATGACCGGCATCGAATGCCACATCTGTGTGTATCAGACGGCACTGGATCTGCTCGGGCACGACTTCGGCGTTCATCTGGTCGCCGATGCCGTGTCATCGCGCACGCCGGAAAACCGCGACATCGGCATCCGCGCCATTGAAAGGGCCGGCGCACGGATCACCTCGACCGAAATGGTTTTATTTGAACTTCTGGCCACGGCGGCCGACCCGCAGGCAAGAGAAATTTTCAAGATCGTGAAATAAGGCGGCAAGAGATGCTCAATATCGAACAATTCCGTTACGGCGACAACTTGGGCTACCTCCTCTACGGAACGAAAGAGGCAATGGCCATCGATGCAGGCGCGTGGCGGGAAATTCTCGGGTTTCTTGAAAAATACGCCCTGACACTGAAATATGTGACCAACACACACCGGCATTTCGACCACACACCCGGCGACGAACATCTGCTGGCTGAAACCGGTGCGCAATATCTGGATTGTGCCAGCTTTGCCGACAATGAAAAAATCCCCCTCGATGACGGGGATATTATTGTTTACCGGACACCCGGTCATTCCCGGGACTCGGTCTGCTTTCACACCGGAGACATACTGATCACCGGCGATACACTTTTCAACGGCACGGTCGGTAACTGCTTTTCGGGCGATCTCAGGGGGTTTTTCAACTCCATTCAGCGGCTTATGGCCCTGCCCGGCCACACGCGTGTTTTCGCGGGCCACGACTATGTTCGCGACTCGCTGGCTTTTGCGCTTCATCTCGAACCGCACAATAAATACATACAGCATTTCATGGACAATTCTGAACCGGATTTTCTTTTCTCTACAATCGACCAGGAGCGTAAAATCAATCCCTATCTGCGTTTCAACGAGGAACCGATCATCGGACTGATCAAAGCCAGAGGCCTCCCTCACGCCACCGAATGGGAGCGCTGGCAGTCACTCATGACGATGGATTAGCTTCTCCGGTTGCCTGCCCGATGAATGTCCTTCGGAGCTTGACACGTGCCGGATTGCTCTAATATAATGACCATTAATTCGTCCTGATCCGCGCACATCGCACTTACTCATTTTCACACATGGACAATATATTCAACCAAAGGATGACGCCATGAAAAACACACTGCTAAAGCCGATCAAAGTAGGACATATGGATCTCCCCAACCGGATCTTCATGTCCCCGATGACGCGCAGCCGCGCGGACAATCCCGAAAACAAAGCCACGGAACTGATTGCAAAATATTATGCCCAGCGGGCTTCAGCGGGGCTCATCATCTCGGAAGGCTCACAGGTTTCTACCGAAGCGGTGGGCTATATCAACACGCCTGGCATCTACAGCCCCGCCCAGGTCGAGGGCTGGAAGCTTGTCACGGGGGCGGTTCATGAAAGAGGCGGGCATATTTTCTGCCAGCTATGGCATGTGGGGCGTGTCTCACATGAAGATTTTCACGAAGGCAACCCGCCGGTGGCGCCCTCCGCCATCAACGCCCGGGACAAGGTCTTCACCAGGGAAGGCTTCAAGGAGACAACCACCCCGCGTGAGCTCACGATCCCACAAATCCACGGCATCACCCAGGATTTTCGACGGGCGGCGCAAAATGCCGTTGCCGCCGGGTTCGACGGGGTGGAAATACATTCGGCCAACGGCTACCTCTTTCATCAGTTTTTCGTCAACTCGGCCAACACACGCACCGATGAATACGGAGGCTCCCATGAAAACAAGGCGCGTTTCTTTTTTGAAACTCTCCAGGAAGTCGGCCGGGAAATCGGTTTCCACCGGGTGGGCGTCCGGCTGAACCCCTCAGCCCACGGTTTTTTCGGGATCACCATCGACCGTGACACCATCCCGACTTTTGAACATATCGTCGAGCGGCTAAATGACTTTTCCAACCTCGCCTATGTCCATTTCGTCGAGCCAATGGTGCCGGTGGACAATGTGCCTTATGCCGTGAAGGAAATCGCCCGTCATTTCCGCCCCCGCTGCCGGCTGACGATGGTCATCAACTGCGGCTTTCGCGCCGAAAGCGGCAAGCGGGTGATTGAAGAGGGACTGGCCGATGCCGTGGCTTTCGGAAAACCCTTCATCGCCAACCCAGACCTGGTGGAGCGCATCGCCCGAGGCGCGCCATGGAACCGCTGGAACCAGGACACCTTTTATACAGCCGGCCCGGCGGGATACACGGATTATCCGGCAATGGAGGAGAGAGGTGATTTATGACCAGAATAAAAATCGGAGATGTGTTTGGTGATTTTTC
>CAYWRV010000032.1:0-15665 GCA_964460865.1 uncultured Smithella sp.
GGAGCTGCGTTTCAATGAATCCTTTGGCTCCTCCGAAAACAAGACCGAAAGTCGGCCCAAGCACGGAGGCGGGAAAGTTTACCGCCGCCATATACAGAGGGTTGGTTGAAGCTCCGTCCGTCCAGGTAATTTCGCCGGGATATACTATTCGTCTTGAACCGGTTTGGGTAAGAGAGTTCGTGGCCCCGGAAAAGCCGAAACCATACTTCCGGGAAGACCCGTGCTGGCCGAAGCCCCACTGCACGCCCAGATTCCTCACAAACTCCTCGGAGGCCTCCACAATTTTCGCCTCAATGAGAATCTGGCGCAGTTTGCCTTTTTCAATCAATATTGCCAGCTCCCTGGCCTTGCGCGCGTCTTCGGCCTTTTTGATTTCCTCTTCGGCCTGCTTTTTGTCGGCTTCGTCCTTCTTCTTGCGCTCAAGCGTCATGACGCTGATCACATTTCCCGATTCTTTTTTAACCAGACCGTGAATTTCAAGAATTGCATCCAGCGCCTGTGTCCAGGGAACGTTTTTCATTGCCACCGTTACTTTACCTTTAACATCATCACCGGAAATGATGCTCACATTTCCGTACTCGGACATCAATCTCAAAACACTTTTAATATCCGCATCCTGAAAATCCAGAGATATGATTCGTCCGGTGTACTTCCTGGTCGTTCCGGCAGACAGCAATTCCTGTGTTTCTTTTTCAGCTGTCTCCTCCTTCGTCTTTGCCGCCTCTTTCTTTTTTGCCAACAGTTTTTCTTCGACAGTAGAAATATTAAAGTCTACAATAACAAGTTTGCCATCCTGCCTGATAGAGTAAGGAACTTTTTCCTTAAGGCCGATCCGCAGGTTAACCCATTGCTTGCCTGCTCCTGTCTGCTGCTGTGCCCGTACTCCGATCACATTGAGCAGCTGTCCCTCGCCGACGTTATCCCTCATGTTTTCCGGGGCGAAAAGGTTCTCCATCCTGATCAACAGACTGTTATCCGCCTGAAAGACAGGTGTCCCCAAACTGGGCTGTTCCGATACGACGAGACTTACCCTTTCGCGTCCCGCAAACTTCTCAAAGAGAACATTTTCGAGATAGCCTATATTTCTATCCTGTTGTGCCACTGCCTCCGTCTGCAGCAGGAAAAGCGCAAATAGAGGAGCCCACAGGATCAGGAAAACGGGGACAATTTTGGATAAGTATTTTTTCATGACATTACCTCTTTATATATTTTTCCGCAGTTTCAAAATAATTCTTTTCACTTTCTTCCCGTCAGGCTCATCGACAGCCACCCGGTCCGCTAAAATCTCGCTGACTTTGCCGTTATTGAGTCCAATGTGCGTGCCAACAAAAAGCGGGTAAAACCTTCGCCCCGTGTCTTCAACAATAGCGACCCGTCGAACCCTGTCGCCCATAATTCCGACAAGTTTGAAGCTTTCTGCCGCCGCTCTCTGCAGGGGAAATATCGACTCAGCCTTTTTTTCCCCTTCTTTTTTAGAGGGTCGGACGTCAATGCTAATGAACGGCTTGAAGGGGTCCGGCTTACCCAGGGGATTGTAGCTGTAGACATCATCTTGTGCCTGGGCTGCGGGCACTGTCAGTTGCGTTTCTGCAACCGACGGGGGCATTTCCGGCAAATCAGGCTTTTCGGCCTGTTGGGCTGATGCTCCAAAACAGCATAAAAACAGAACAAGCAAACTCAATAATAAGATAATTTTACTTTTTTTCATTTTGTTTTTCACTTGTCTTTTCTTTGTCAATAAACATGTAGGTTTTCACTACACATGACGAGGTAATTAAATATCCCCGGCCTTTTATCTCTTTTCTGTCTCCCATGGAAATCCCGGACACATTAACTATCCTGGGCAGCTTGGACACTTTTTCAAAAAAGTGCACAATGTTTTGAAAGTTACCCAGCACCGTTACATTCACCGGTATTTCTTCATAAAACGGTTCCGGCTCCGGCTCAGCCTTTCCGCCCCCTTTTCTGGCGGCTGCTGTTTTGGCCGCTCCTCTTTGATCAGTGGGCTTCATCATGTCCGAGATTTTGGCCGAGCCGGCAAGTGATGGATCCAGTGTTTTCGGCACGGCAGCTTTCGGTTCGAAAAGCAGGAATTCAACTCCCGCTTCGGCGCCGGCAAGAGCCACAGAGTGAAAAAGGCCGGGGATTTCCCGCTGGTCGGGAAGTTTCAGCAAGGCAATCTTGTATTTTTCCTCAAGTTCCGCCACATCCGCTTTAAATTTATCATAGTCGGCGGCAATTTTTTCCTTTTGCTTGATCTGTGTCAATATATCCTGATATTCCGTCTCTAATCTCTCCTTTTTGGCTAAAACATCCGACAGAAAATAAACATAATAGAAATATCCAACAAGGCAGATGACCCCGATGACAATCAAAGCCTTCGCCTGCGGAGATAATTTTTTGAGATCATCAAAAGTGATGGCCATAATTAAAATCCTTTTTTCATTTTACAAGCAAAAATGAACTGCTGAAGCGTTACTCCCCCGATCTCCACCTTTTTAGAGGAAATCAGATCAACGGATTTGATTGGAGCAAAATTTTCAATTGTCTTCATGAAGTTGGCAGCAGCGATATTGTCTCGCCCCACACCTTCAATTTTCAGGCTTTCGCCGCTTTGCTCTATCTTTACCACCCATATTTCATTGGACGGAACCAGCATGGCCAGATCATCGAGCGTCTTTACCGGCAGGAGTCTGTTTTCCTCCAGATTGCTTATGACATCGAGTTTGAGCTCCAGCAGTGCTTTTTGCTTCTTGAATTTTTCCAGATCACCGATTTTCTCATCAAGAGCCCGCAATGTCTGCCTGGAGTCGGCAACCTTGCTCTCCAGGCTCGCCACCTGTGAGGAAAAGTGCAGATATCCCCAGATGAGCGCGAGAATAAAAATGGCAAATAACCCAACAATAATGGTGAGTTGCCTTGAGACGTTTTCCTTCTTTTTCTTCTCGAAATACGGTAAAAGGTTAATCTTGATCATTTGTCACCCATTTTCCTTAAGCCGAGTCCAATGGCTACTGCACCGATCGTCTTGATACTCTCGAGTTTTCCGGGATCAATATTCTTTTTGTTGTAATTTATTTTCATCAGCGGATTTATCAATTCCGTTTCGATGTTTAGCCTCTCTGACAGGAGGCTTTTCAAGCCGGCAATTCTTGATGAGCCGCCTGAAAGATAAATGTGTTTAATATAGTCCCCGCCGAAAGTGGAACGGAAATAATCAACGGATCTTTCTATTTCTGAGCAGATAGGCTCCGCGCATTCCAGTATCGTATTTCTTAACTCGATATTGTCGTCTTCAGAGCCGGAAATTCCGTCAATTTTCATGCTTTCCGCTTCTTCCGCCGAGACGTGATACCTCTCCTGTAGTCCTTCCGTAATTGTATTTCCGGCCAGTGCGAAATCTCTGGTAAAAACGGACATACCGCCCCTTATAACGTTGATGTTCGTCAGGCTCGCTCCGATATTGACAATGACGATGATTTCATTGCTTTCGTAGTCGTAATTTTCCTCATACATTGTTTCCAGCGCGAAGGAATCCACATCCATAATCATCGTACTGAGACCGGCCGACGTGATCGCATCAACATAACTGTTGACATCGGCTTTCTTGGCGGCCACGATAACCACATCCATTTGATTCGGGTTGTACTCGTTGTCCCCCAGAATCTGGAAGTCGTAATTAACATCATTCATATTGTCAAAAGGAAGGTATTTACCGACCTCATCACGGATCAATTCGTGGAGGTCGCCTTCGGCCATCTGGGCAAGTGTTATCTTCTTGACGATGACCGAATTGCCGGAAAGCGAGGTGACAATTCCTCGCCCCTTGCAGCCTGAATTACGAAACAGTTCTTTAATGGTTGCCGTCAGTGCCGTGGGATTTTCCAAAGCCCCGTCAACAATAACTCCCGGGGGGAGCGGAATCTGACGAAAGCGATTAAGGAGATAGCCGCCCGATGCGCTGACGACTTCCGCCAGCTTCAGGGAGCTTGATCCGATATCCAGCCCGACAAGCTTTTTTTTGCCAGTAAACAATTCTTTTAAATCCATTAAAGCACCGTCACATCTTTTTTTTGGTGATCAAATCATTTTGATAACCGGTAGACAATGTCGCTTTCCTTAACCATGCCCAACTCGCTTCTTGCTATGGACTCGATATAAGCCGGGTCGCTCCTTAATAGAACAATCCTTTTTTCCAGCTCCCGGTTCTGCGCCGCCAGTGAGTGATTTTCCTCATTCAACTGCGCCAGCCTTTTCCCCACCAGATAATTGTCGATCAGCCCTCTGTTGCCGAACACGATGAGAAAAGTCATCAATACCAAAAAGGCAATCAAATACCGGCCGATTTTCATTGAGCTGCAATGCCTCCGTATCCACGCCCATACTCTTCATGCCCTTAATTGGGGAAGACCTCTGTAAAAGATTTCTTTAAAGCTTTGGCCACTTTTAATTTGGAGTTCTTCCGCGTGGGCAGCCCCTTTTCCATTTTCGCAATCGTTTGCGGCGTCAATTCCGCCCTGCGGGCAAGCTCAGAGACACTGAGAGGAATGGCTTCCCGAAACTTTCTAACTTTATTTTTGTCGGTTTCTTCCATAAACATTAAAGCAATTGTTTTCAATTTTGCCTCTATAGAACTATAATTAAAAGCGAATGTCAAGAATAAATCTTTAATGATAATAAAATTTATTTAATCTTAATTAATTTTGGCCATAAACATAAAACATCATTGCTCTAAGAATCGGCAATCCGCAAGGAAACATTAATATAAAAAAAGGCATTTTGTGATTTTAATCACGAAATGAACTTTAAAATATTTATTTTATTATTAATATTGGATGGTTACAATGCCGGCGGCTGCCGTGACAAGGTTAAAAATCGACTGAGGGCAGGCTCTGCTGCGGCTCGCCCAGCAAAAACTTGCCGCTTTTAATCCATTCTTTAAGAAGATTAGCGATTTGATGGGCTTTGTAGTAACTCGAGAGAGGCGCCGTAATCACTTTTTTCCCATCAATTGTGATGGCGCCGCTGCGCAGATCCCGATAACTTACCTGGGTCACCGGCTTCATATTCCCTTTGGGATAATCCATACTGTAGTCAAACACCTGCGTATAAATATCCGCATCCTTAATCGCGGTGCGGCGGGCCATATCTTCATCCAGAACAGGAATGGGTACGCCAATACCGACAAACAATGAAACACCGTAACCTAAAATACTGGCACCCGTGATCCATTCCGGGCTCATTTCTTTCATGTTGCCGATAACCGCGATGGTGCCCGCTCCTTCTGTGGGCACTCCGTTGCGGCCCCGTGCGGCATGTGGATTATGCTGTGTACCCGGCCAGGCGACAAAACCCTGTGCACCTCCTAAAAATATCCTGGTCCCGACGCCAATCGTACGATAATAAGGGTCATTAAAAAGAGGGCTCAGTTGCCCGGAGGTAGAGTAAGAGGCGTTGGCCATGCGAGGGCGCAACATCCCCATGTAAGTGTAGATCGTTTTATCCGACAAATTCACTGCGCAGTTATAATTCTGATAGGCATTGCGCGGATTGAACAAAAAAGCGTCCCGCAGGTCTTTAATGGTGATGTTTTTTTCAAACTTGCGCGCCGGGTAACAGTCGGTCCCATAGCCTTCAGCTCTCAACCGCACCACGTTTCCCGCAACCAAATCCTCAATTACGTGACCGCCGCCGTAGTTGAACTCACCAGGATAGACGCTGTTTAGCGGATCGCCCTCGGCAACCTCCGTCGCCCCGAGATAACAATCAACGGCGGCGATGCCTCCGTAGGCCATGACATCATTGAGCCAGACTCTCGTGGCGCGAATGCGTGGCGAGGTATGACCGAAATTTAAAAATGCCCCTGATGAACACATGGCACCGAAAGTTCCGGTGGTTACGACGTCAACCCGGCGTGCCGCTTCCACGTCCCCGTGGCGCTCCACAATATCGATCATTTCTTCCGCCGTCACCACAACGGCGCGGCCACGCCTGATCTTTTCGTTGATTTCCTGAAATGTTTTTTTGACTTTATATTTTTTCATGAATCGGCCCAGCCGATGAGAATTTTTTTTGTGTATATCACATTTAAAATCAAATGCAAAACTCAAAGGAAAATTAAGTGTGTCCGAAACCGCCCTCACCTCTGGCCGTCGGTCCCAGTCTGTCCGTCTCGACCCATTGCAGGCGGCAGACCCGCTGAACAACCATCTGCGCCAGACGCATGCCTCTTGTAACGGCAAACGGCTCCCGGCCGTGATTGATGACAATCAAAGCTATCTCCCCACGATAATCGGCATCGATGGTGCCGGGCGAATTCAACAGCGTAATCCCTTGCTTCACGGCCAGGCCGCTGCGCGGCCGTATCTGCGCCTCATAGCCCTCCGGCAATGCGATGGCAATGCCTGTCGGTATTTTAGCGCGCTCGCCCGGTAAAATAATTTGTTCTTCAGCCACGGCGGCACAGATATCCATGCCCGCCGCCTGCCCGGTCATGTACGCCGGCAGAGGGATATCTTCGTTTCCGGAGATTTTGCGGATGAAAACCTGTATTGTTTCCATAAGAAGATAACGGCCGTGCCCTCCCGGGGGGTGGCACGGCCTTTAAGTTACTCAATTTCCGCGCCGAGCGCCTCTTTCCGGCTTAAGCGGATCTTGCCCTGTTTATCGATCTCCAGAACCTTCACCATCACCTCATCACCCTCCTGAAGCGCGTCTGTGACCTTCGCGATTCTTTCCCTGGCGATCTGTGATATGTGCAACAGCCCCTCCGTCCCGGGCAGAATTTCTACAAAAGCGCCGAAATCAACAATTTTCTTGACCGTGCCGCGGTAAATCTTTCCGACTTCCGCTTCTTCAGTCAGCCATTTGACCATCGCCACGGCGCGCGCCGCCATTTCCGCATCAGCCGACGCAATGGTCACTGTTCCGTCATCTTCAACATCAATGGTTACGCCGGTCTCGCTGATGATCTGACGAATATTTTTACCTCCGGACCCGATCACCGTCCGCACCTGGTCTTCCTTAACCTTAACGGTTGTAATCCGCGGCGCGTACATGGAGATGTCCGGACGGGGAGCGCCGAGGGTTTGGCGTAGTTTGCCGATGATAAACAACCGGCCGTCGCGTGCCTGAGCCAGCGCCTTGTGCAGAATATTCTCCGTGAGCCCGTCGATTTTGATATCCATCTGCATTGCGGTGACACCTTTTTCCGTTCCGCAGACTTTAAAGTCCATATCACCGGCATGATCCTCGTCACCCAGAATATCGGACAAAATCACTACCTCATCGCCTTCTTTGAGCAGCCCCATGGCGATACCGGCTACCACATCACGAACCGGCACCCCTCCATCCATCAGGCACAAAATACCGCCGCATACGGTCGCCATGGAGGAGGAACCGTTGGAAGAGAGGATCTCGGAAACAATCCGTATTGTATATGGGAACTGTTCCGCCGACGGCAGTACGGGAACCAGCGCCTTTCGCGCCAGCGCACCGTGGCCTATTTCTCTGCGACCGGGAGATCTCAGTGGTCTGGCCTCGCCGACGCTGTACGGGGGGAAATTGTAATGCAGCATGAAAGAACGGAGCTCTTCACCTCCGACATAGTCCATCCTTTGCTCATCCGAGGAGGTTCCCAAAGTCAGTGCGGTAAGCGCCTGCGTCTCCCCCCGGTTAAACAGAGCCGATCCATGGGTGCGGGGCAGCACGCCGACTTCGCAGCTGATCGGGCGGATATCGGTCGATGATCTGCCGTCGATTCTTCTTTTATCTATTAATATCATATCCCGCAAAATGCGTGACTCGAGCTGCTCGATGATGGCCGCGATCTTTTTGCAAAGAACGGGATCGTCAGCGCCGATGTTTTTGATCACAGCTTCCCGCACCTCACTCAGTTTTCCGTAGCGCTCAAGCTTACGCGGCATGCCATATCCTTCACGGAGCCCCGGCAGGGCCGCCTGGCTGACTTTGGCGATCAGCTCCTCGTCACGCGCTTCCTCTTGCACCGCACGTTTGGCTTTTCCGACCGCCTCGCGTACGCGATCCTGCAGATCGATCATGGGCCGCACTGCTTCGAGTCCGAATTTGATGGCCTCGATAATGACATCTTCCGTCACCTCTTTGGCCTCCCCTTCCATCATCACCAGTTCCACACCATAAGGACGCCCCGCATCACCAGGCACGGCCTTGCGGCCTACCAGAAAGAGGCTCATTTCGCTCTCCAGCATCTGCTGCGTGGAAGCGTTGGCCACCAGCTGGCCGTTGATCCGGCCGACACGTACACCTGCTACCGGCCCTTTGAACGGGATATCCGATATCCCGAGCGCGGCAGAGGCACCGATCATGGCTGCTACATCCGCATCGTTTTCCTTGTCCACCGAAAGCAGCGTGGCCACCAGCTGCGTTTCAGAGTAATAGCCTTTGGGAAACAGAGGACGGATCGCCCGGTCAATGATGCGTGAGGTTAATATCTCGCGTTCATTGGGACGCCCCTCCCGCTTGAAAAAACCGCCCGGGATTTTTCCGGCCGCAAAAGTCATTTCCTGGTAATCCACCGTGAGCGGCAAGAAATCCACTCCCTCGCGTGCGGTTCTCGATGAAACAGCCGTCACCAGCACGACCGTGTCGCCGTAACTAACCAGCGCAGAACCGTCCGCCTGCGTCGCCACATAATTTGTTTTAATCGTAAAATTTCGCCCCGCGAAATCCATGCTGAATGTGTTATTCATTCACTTTCCTCCAATTTTTCTGTTTGTTGTCCGGGTAGAAAATTCAAGGGCGAAACGAAAAAACAGACTGACGCGGACACTACCTGAAACCTGTCCGGCCGGTCGCGCTTTTTCCTTCCGCCCTTGAAAATGCTTGCTATTTTCTGAGCCCCAAACGTTTGATTATGTTTCTGTACCGCTCAACATCATTGTCTCTGATGTAGTTGAGCAATCTTCTTCTTTGTCCGACCAGCTTCAAAAGCCCGCGTCGGGAATGATGGTCCTTCTGATGGGATTTGAAATGTTCAGTCAGATATTCAATTCTGGCGCTCAAAAGAGCGATTTGCACCTCAGGCGATCCCGTATCCTTGTCGTGTATCCGGTAATCCTCAATTAACGCCTTTCTCTTTTCCGAAGTTAACACGTCTTTACCTCCCTTTTCTTGGTTCCTTATTTCTCGGTTTTATTTTACAGCTTATTTAAACACCCTCAACAGCCTGGCCGCCGGAACATTTCCCTGCACGCAGTTTATCACGTCTGCCGGCATCTGCATTTCAGCCAGGGCAATCAAACGACCGTCGGAATCGGTGAACTTTATCATATCTCCCGCTGCAAGGAAAGAATGAACATTTTGCCGTAACAGCTCCGCATCCGGCTGAAAGCCGTCTCGCAACCTCAGCGCCGTCGGATTATCAACGGTAACGGCGGGAATATCCGGCAGAGAATCTTCCATAGACAACATCCTCTCCAAAAGCTCTCTTTGTTTTTCCTCCCCCCGTCCCTCCGCCACGGATACAGCCATGGTCTGTGTAAAAATTCCGCTTTTCACCCTCCGCAGTCCGCACAGGCATGCGCCGCATCCCAGCATCTGTCCGGCGTCCGAACAAATCGTTCTCACATATGTCCCCGCGGAACAGACAATGTCAAACGTTACACGAGGAAATGTAATTTCCATCACTTTTAAATCGAACACCTCCACTTCGCGCGGGACTATTTCGGGAAACTCACCGGCCCGCGCGTAGCGGTAGAGCGGCTTGCCCTTATATTTCACGGCCGAAAAAGCAGGAGGCAGTTGCTTGATTTTGCCCATAAACCCGGCAAGCGTTTTTCGTATTTCATCCTCCGCGGGCACGAGTTCACTGCGACTGATAATTTTCCCTTCCGTATCCTGCGTGTCTGAATGCACCCCCAGCAGCATGGTCACGCGGTACGTTTTACGGGCGGCGGACAAAAACTGCACAAGCTTGGTCGCCTCATTGACGCAAACCGGCAAAACGCCCGTCGCGATGGGGTCAAGCGTTCCCAGATGACCCGCCTTGCGGGCGCCTAGGAGCCTTTTGACTTGCGTCACGACATCGTGGGAGGTACAGCCGGCCGGTTTGTCAATGACCACAATGCCGTTCATAGACTACAATAATTCCCTGACGGCCTGATAAATCCTTGCTTTTACCGTATCAATATCGCCGCTGATCCGGCAGGCAGCGGCATTGATGTGTCCACCCCCTCCGAACCTGCCAGCAATTTTTTCCACGTTGACGCTGCCTTTTGACCGCAGGCTTACCTTGAATTTTCCTTCCTCCATCTGAGTATATAAAACGGAAATATCGATTCCCCTGACCGTCCGCGGCACCTCGACAAAACCTTCAGTATGATCCATGGTCGCTCCCGCACGGCGCAGGTGCTCGAAGGTAACCGTCATGGAAGCAATCCTGTTTTGCATATCTATTTCAATCGTCTCCATCGCCGCCGCCAGAAGCCTGAGTTTTGCCGGCGAATCGCTCTGATAAATATTTTCTGAAATCCATTGCGGATCGGCGCCGCCTTCCACCAGATCACCTGCCGCTCTGAGTGTTTCACGGCCGGTGTTGGAATACCGGAAACCACCCGTGTCCGTCAGGATGGCCGCGTACAGGTTTGTGCAGATATCTTCGGTCATCACCACATTCATCTCTTTCATCAGGCGAAACAGAAGCTCGCCGGTGGAGCTGGCCTTTGCATCAAGCATTCTTAACCTGGTAAATCCCCCGTTGGAAATATGGTGATCGATATTGATCAGTGTTTTGATATCGGAGAGGTAGGCGGATACGCTGCCGACCCGCTCCGCCTCGGAACAGTCCAGCAGAAACCCCGCATCATATTCTTCAACACTGTCCACGCTATGCACGATATGCTCTGCGGCAGGCAAAAACCGATACTGCTCGGGTGTTTCATCCTGATTGCATACGACGGCTTGCTTCCCCAGGCCTTTTAACATCAGATACAGAGCCAGTTCCGAGCCCAGCGCATCTCCATCGAGCCGCACATGAGACGTTATAAAGAAATTCTGTCCGGAATGAATGGCGGCTTTTATTTCTTCAATCATCATTCCCGTCCTTGTCGGCGATCTCGGCGAGCAGTTTTTCAATGCGGCTGCCGTATCCGAAAGACTTATCATGCACAAAAGCAATCTCCGGCACACTGCGCAGATTAAGGCGCTGCCCCAGCTCGCGACGTACAAATCCCCTGGCTCTCATCAACCCCTCTTGGATATCAGGGCCGCACTCGTCCCTGCCCATTTCGACAAAGTAGATCCTGGCGCTGCGCAGATCATCCGACATTTTAACCCCTGTTACCGTTACGGCCTGCAGGCGGGGATCCTTGACCGCTTTGAGCAGAATATCGGACATTTCCTTCATGACCAGTTCGCTTACCCGGTCCGCTCTTTTAAAAGTCATCGTATTTACCAATATCCCAATCATCTTCCTGGAGAAAATCAGAAACTACCATCATTTCGGTTTTGGACGATACCACTTCGGCAAATTTCAGGTCGCCGACAAACTGCAATAAATGGTCTATTTTGCCGTTTACATAGCGCGATTCATTTCCCGTCATCGCAAAACCGATTTCGGCAAACTGATGGCTCGCGAGATCTCCGACCTGGGAGATAGAAATATTAAACTCATTTTGCGCGCGCTTTAAAATCTTGTTTAAAACGCTTTTTTTTTCTTTCAAAGAGCCGGACATGGGAATCCGCAATTGAATTATGCCGTAACCGATCACCATAATGGTCTTTTGGCCGCCGCCCTATAATTTCCTCTCCAGTGTCTCCACGGTATAGGCCTCAATGACATCCTGCACATGAATGTCGTTATAGCCTTCGATACCGATCCCGCAGTCAAACCCGGAAAGCACCTCTTTGGCATCATCCTTAAATCGTTTCAGAGAGAGGATTTTCCCGTCGAAAACAACAACGCCGTCGCGCAGCAGGCGCACGCCTGCTGCGCGCGTGATTTTTCCATCTGTTACATGGCAACCGGCGATAATGCCGATTTTGGGCACTTTAAACAGTTCACGCACCTCGGCGCGCCCCTGCACGACCTCTTTGTGCTCCGGATCCAAAAGCCCTTCCATCGCCGCACGCACGTCAACAATGACGCTGTATATAATATCGTAGAGTTTAATCTCCACGCCTTCCTGCTCGGCAAGTTTCGTTACCCGGGCATCCGGGCGGACATTGAACCCGATAATAATAGCGTTGGACGCGGAAGCCAGCATGACGTCCGTCTCGCTTATCGCACCTGTCGAGCTGTGAATCGTCCTGATATGGACATCGTCGGTCGACAGCTTGTTCAGGGCGTCGGACAGGGCCTCAATGGATCCCTGCACGTCCGCCTTGATGATAATGTTGAGCTCCTTGGCCCCTTCCTTGATTTTCTCGTAGAGCTGCTCGAGTGTGATTTTCGAGGTAGAGGAAAGCTCCTTTTCCCTTGCCTTTCTGTGCCAGTACTCGGCAATGGTGCGCGCTTTTTTCTCGTCCTCGACACAGATGAACTCAGCTCCCGTCTGCGGCACGCTGGAAAACCCGATGACCTCCACCGGCATCGCAGGCCCCGCTTCTTTCACGCGCTTTCCCTGATCATCGATCATCGCGCGCACCCGGCCGAACTCCGCTTTGGAAACAAAGGCGTCTCCTTCACGCAGCGTTCCCTGTTGAATCAGGACCGTCGCCACAGGCCCCCGACCCCGGTCGAGTTTGGATTCGATAATCACACCGTGCGCCGACAAAGTCGGATCTGCTTTCAGCTCCAGTACGTCCGCCTGCAGAAGAATCATCTCCAGGAGCTCTTCAATGCCGATCTTCTTTTTGGCGGACACTTCGCAAAAGATTGTATCGCCGCCCCACTGTTCGGATAAAAGTCCGTGTTCGGTCAGGGCCTGCTTGATCTTTTCCGGGTCAGCTCCCTGCTTGTCGATCTTGTTGATAGCGACGATGATCGGCACGCCGGCAACTTTGGAGTGGTTGATGGCCTCGACCGTCTGATCCATCACTCCGTCGTCGGCGGCGACGACCAGGACGACGACATCCGTGACCTGCGCCCCGCGGGCGCGCATGGCGGTGAACGCCTCGTGGCCGGGCGTATCGAGAAAGACGATGTCGCGGCCGTGCAGATGGACATGATAGGCGCCGATCGCCTGCGTAATTCCGCCCGCCTCTCCGTCGATAACGTTGGTCTGGCGAATCGCATCCAGAAGCGAAGTTTTGCCGTGGTCCACATGCCCCATAATCGTCACGATCGGCGCACGCGGCAGGAGGTTTTCCTGTGCTGATTGCGGTTTCAGCATGGATTCTTCAAATTCCAGCTCCGCTTTTTCCACCTGGAAGCTGAACTCCGCGGCAACAAGTGAGGCAATATCGAAATCGATGGATTGATTGATCGTCGCCATCACACCCATACCGATCAGCTTATTGATCACGTCACCTGCTTTAATTCCCATTCGTTTGGCCAGCTCGCCGGTGGTGATCGTCTCACCGACGCGAATACGGCGCTTGATCGCTTTGGGTACGGTGATTTCGGTCTTCTTCATTTTGATGGGAGCTGTTTTTTTCTCTTCTCTCCATCTGGTGAAAACCACTTCGCGGTCGTCGTCGATTTTTTTGACTTTTTTGTCGCCCTTTTTCTCGACGAACTTGCGGCGTGGCACCGCTTTTTCCTCCTCGATGAAAACTTCGACCGGCCCCTTACCCCTTTTTCTGGCTTTTTCCGGTTCTTCTTTAATTATCTTCTCCGGAACGGCGGCGGGCACGACTTCTTCCACCGGTCTCTGAGGGGCTTTTAGAGGAACTTCTTTCTTCTCCTCCGGCCTGGCCGCTTTGTGCCGCGACATCATCGGTGGGCGCACGGGAAGTATTATCGGGGTTTTTTTCGGCTTCAAGGGAGTCACCGGCAAATCCGGTTCTGTTTCAGGTGCCTGCTGCTTGGCCGCTTCCGCGACTGACTCCGGCGGCACGTCTCTTCTCTCCCCGGTCGGTTCCTTTTTCTCTTCTCTTGCCGGTGGTTCAGCAGGCAGTTTTTCTTGAGCGGCCTTAATCTTCGGCTTTTCCGCCGCGGCAGGTTTTTGAACAACTTCCTCCTCCGGCGAAACATCCTTTTCCTCCTGATCCTCCTGATCGATGGTCTCCTCCATGGGCGCGCGAACCGCCCGCCGGCGGATAACCGTCGTTTTAATTCTTTCCTCAACGATTTGCCGCGGTGCCTTCGCCTGTAAATCTTCCGTGACGCGTTCAATATCGTCTTCATCCAAAGTGCTGGCATGAGACTTGACTGTGATGCCCAGCACTTCAAGACGCGCAATCAGATCCTTGCTTTCCATGCCAAGATCTTTGGCCAATTCGTAAACTCGTTTTTTCGCCATCCCCGAACTCCCTTCGGCTAAACACCCGCTTTGGTAGACTATTCCTGATTCCCGCCTGTTTCCTCATCCAAAAGCCTGATGGCTTCCGCAATCCATTCACTACCGGACTTATCGCCGACACCGGGGATCTCAGAGAGCGCTTCCGCTTCGGCGGCCGCCAGCATGGCAATGCTCTTAATACCGTGGGCGAAAAGCTTTTCTGCAATGGCCGGTCCGATACCGGGTATCCTGGTCAGTTCTTTATATCCGTCCTCATCTTTTTCAGCGGCCATCGTTTCGCTCTTAACATCTATTTTCCATCCCGTCAGCTTAACCGCCAGACGCACATTCTGCCCGTTTTTTCCAATAGCCAGAGACAGCTGATCGTCGGGAACGATCACCGTCATGGCCCGATTTTCCTCGTCAACAAATACCCGGTTGACCTTGGCCGGAGACAGGGCGCTCGATACATACTTGGCCGAGTCCTCCGTATAGGGAATAATGTCTATTTTTTCGCCGCGCAATTCCTGAACCACACTCTGCACGCGCGTACCGCGCATGCCTACGCAGGCCCCTACCGGGTCGATGTCCTTATCTTTGGCCTTTACGGCGATTTTCCCCCGTCTGCCCGGTTCGCGGGCGACACTGACAATGTCGATGAGTCCTTCGGATATTTCCGGCACTTCAACTTCGAAGAGCGCTTTTAAAAAAGCAGGGTGAGTCCTCGACAAAATAATCTGCGCACCTTTCGTGTTCTTTTTTACATCAACGAGATAGGTTCTGATCCGTTCGCCGCGCTTATAAGCCTCGCGATGAATCTGCTCCGTCGGCGGCACCACACCTTCGGCACGCCCCAGATTGACGACAATATTGCCTCCCTCGAAACGCTGCACAAAACCGTTGATCAACTCGCCTTTACGGTCCTTGTATTCATCATAGATATTATCCCTCTCTGCGTCTTTCACCCGCTGGATAATGATTTGTTTGGCCATCTGCACGGCAATGCGGCCGAATGAACCGGCATCAATTTTCATTCCCAGGGAATCTCCCGGCTCCGCACCCTCATCGAGTGTTTTTCTGGCCTCCTCCTGGGAAACCTGCGTTTCCGGGTCAAGCACTTTATCGACAACCGTCTTGAACTGGAAAACCTCAATTTCTCCGGCTTCCTCATTGTAGTTGGCCTCGATATCCACGTTCTGCCCCATTTTTTTTCTGGCCGCAGTCAGCATTGCCGCCTCGAGGGCTTCTATAATTATAGCCTTGTCGATACCTCTGTCTTTTCCCATCTGCTCAATCAGACGTTTA
>CAYWRV010000033.1:0-15457 GCA_964460865.1 uncultured Smithella sp.
ATTGCTCTTCCACCGGACACAGGCCTTCATTTTTGGCCGTATCCGGCGCGTCTTCTCTGGCGTAGGCCGGCGCCACCGGCTTGAGCCCCGCGCGGACAAGCGTTTCGCGAATTACCAGAGCCCCCAGATCCTTGGCGGGCACATCCTTTAAAGAGCCACCGAAAGAACCGACCGCGGTGCGCACACCGCTGACGATGACTGCGTTTGACATAATTTCATTACCTCCTTGCTCGGTATGTTGTGTTTTCACACCGGTTTTGCGACAAGACGCTCGAACCCGGCTGAAAATGGACAGACTGCAAAATTTGCGCGGGGAGTATTTCACAACCGCGGCGAATAGGCAAGAATTAGATTATGACCAATACTGAATGCAGATTTGAGGACATGACACCAGACGACGGTTTCCTGTTCGGATACAGATACAACACCGCAAGCAGGGGCTGAGAGGAGTTTGCTTGCTTTGCAGCAGATGTTCTCAATGCAGGTGAAATTAAACCGCCAACACGGAGTTTACCTCACGAAGGAACGGCTATGCCGTAAGCGCGGGGCAGGCTTCGACGAGCTCAGGGTGCGCAGTGAGCGGGGACTGAAGATAATATACCCATCCACTATCCACCATGGCTTTACGAGCCACGAGCTTTAAGCGCAAACGGATTTATCCTTTGCGGCGTTCGTAGGCTTCCTCGAACAGGAAGGCGGTTTCACGGTAGGCGCGCAGTACCTGGGGGTCGAAGTGCTGCGGTCGGACGCGATCATCGCCCTGATTGAGAATTTTAGTGACGGTGGCATGGTCGATTTCCTGCTTGTTCCGCCCGGCCATGCGCAGTGTGTCGTACTGGTCGGCAAAACCGGCGATCCTGGCCTCAATGGGGATGGCATCGCCCTTGAGGCCGCGGGGGTAGCCGGTGCCATCCCACCTTTCATGATGGTTGAGAGCTATCATCTGTGCGATCTGCAGATAAGGATGGCCACCGATGATTTTCGCGCCCCAGAAGGTATGTTTTCTGGCTTCCAGGTTTTCTTCGGCCGTGAGCGGCTCTTTTTTCTTGAGGATGTGTTCGGGAATGTAGAGTTTTCCTATGTCGTGGACGATGGCCTGCAGGCTGATGGTCTGGATAAAATCTTCTTTCATGCCCATCCGCTCGGCAATGATTCCGCAATACTCTCCTACGCGGTGAATGTGATTGCCCGCTTCTTCATCGATGGCTTCCGCGGCACGCGACAGGGCGTAAATTCCATAATCGAATGCTTTGGCAATGTCCCGTACGCCGGTCAGGGTATGGAAAAGATGGCTTTGGACACACAGGTGGTGGAAAAAATTAAACTGGCCGGCACCGATGTCCTGGCCGTAATTGAGGGCCATCAGGCACAGGTCCCGGCTGAGGTAGCACAGGCCGTTTTCCACCGGAACGTTTCTGGCCCGGAAGTTGCGCCGAATCGTCTTTGCCTCGGGGGCCGGCGATTCCTCATGGAGTAAAATAATTTTATGCCCGTCCTGCTCACGGGCTACGACGCCGGCCAAAGGGTCGTAGCCCAGCTTCACCCGGCTGAAGTCCTGAAAAACGTATTCGTAATGATACCACTGGGATGTGTCGCCCGCAATCATAAGGCCAACGATAACGGTTCGTGGTTTTTCGAGTATATCGACTGTTTTCCTCAATAGCAGGCCGACCATTTTTTCGAAGTGTATCTGAAAGTCAAAGTGAGACGGGGTGAAAGAATCAAGCGCTTCCTCCTCCAAGAGCGTCAGAGTGTTCAGGTCACGCTGGAGATCATCGAAGGCATCGCGCCATTTCTTCCGCCCGATGAGCATTTTGACACGTGTGATCATTTCGTCATGATCAAGCGGTTTGAACAGGTAATGGTCGGCGCCCGCCTCGAGCCCTCTTAAGAGATCTTCGCGAGACTTCAGGGCGGACATCATCATCAGGGGAATATCACGGAATCGATCCACTTCCCTGATGCGCGAGCAAATTGTAAAGCCGTCGGTCCCCGGCAGAACCGCGGCCAGCAGTATCAGATCAACCGGCTGTTTGGTGAGAATCTCCAGCGCCTGAAGGCCTGTGCCGGCTTGAATTACGCCGTAGCCGCGGGGCGTAAAGACCGCTTCCAGCAGGGCGAGTCCCGCCGGATCGCTGTCCACGCACAGTATCTGCGGCTGCCTCATTAGAATTGATTGCTGATCTGATTGATTCATAGCCGACATGCCCGCCTGATTACTCCTGACGCTTCTGCCTCAGCGGCAGGAAAACAGTAAAGCAACTTCCGCGGCCGAATTCACTTTCAACATGAATGGTCCCGCCGTGCATTTCCACAAGTTGCCGCGCCAGCGCGAGCCCCATACCGATGCCCTCGTCCGACCTCGTGTAGGGTGATGCTAAAGTGCCGAAGGTCTGAAACAGGCGTGGAATGTCCTCTGCCTTGATCCCCATCCCCGTATCTTCCACGGAAATACTGACACCGTCACGGCCCGAAGCGGAATCTCCGGCAAGGAAAGCCCGCACGTCTATCTTTCCGCCCGGAGCCGTGTATTTAACGGCATTACTGAACAGATGAAAGATGACCTGCGTGATTTTCTGCTCATCGGCTTCAAGGTGAATATCTGCGTCCGGCTCTATCTTCATTGTAAAGGTATGGTTTTTCTCTTTTATCAGATCGACGAGCATTCTGCCTGCCTTGTCCAGAAGACCCGACAGGGGTACAAAAGACAAATTGAGATCGGCGCCACCCGATGACACCCGGGAGACCTCGAGGATTTCGGTGATGATCCGGCTCAAGCTTTTGCCTGCGTCGGCGATATACCGGATGAATTCTTCCTGCTTTTCGTTTAGCTCACCGAACATACGGTCCTGCAGCACTTTGCTGAAGCCGATCACGGCATTGAGCGGCGTCTGAAATTCATGGCTGATGCCGGCCATGAAATCCGACTTGGCACGGCTGGCAGCCTCTGCAGCAATTTTCGCCTTTTCGAGTTCGGCGGTGCGCTCCTTGACGCTCCGCTCAAGTTTTTCCGAGTATTCCCTCAGTGACTGCTCTGATTTACGGATCAGTTCTTCCGCCCTTTTCTTCATGGTGACGTCAAATGAAAGGGCGCGGAAACCAATTGGTTTGCCTGAGGCATTCCTGATCAATGAAATGGATAGTTCATAGTCGGCTTTTGTGCCGTCCTTGCGAAGCACCTGATAGTGAAAATCTTTGACCGTACGTCCTGTTTTATAAACCCGGATAAATGCATCATAAGTTTTCCGGGCATGCTCCTCATCCTGAAGCTGGGTGTTGGACATCCGTAAAAGTTCGTCACGGGTATAACCCAGATCACGGCAGGCCTTATCATTGGCAAAAGTTATCACGCCGGTGAGGTCCGTCTCAAAAAACGCCGCGTCGATGCTCTCTATGATACTCACATACTTGGCCTCGCTTTGGAGCAGCGCCTCCTCCGCCCACTTGCGCGAGGTGATGTCACGAGAAAGCAGACGAAAACCGGTGGGTTTTTTCTTCTCGTCGCGCATGAGCGCCCCGGAAATTTCATGGATGAGTTTGATGTCAGTGCGGGAAATGAACAGCGCCTCTTCACCTTTAAAAGGCTTTCCCGTCCGGCACAGGTCGTCAAAAAGCCCGGCCATTTTTTCTGCCGTGGGCTCGTCGGTAACCTGCCTGAAGCTCATGCCCATGAGCTCTTCAGGCTTGTAGCCGATGCTTTCAGCCGCCGCGTTATTGGCGAAAGTCCAATTGCCTTTCAGATCAAGCTCCCCGTACCCTTCCTTAATCTCCTCCAGAATCGTCCGGTATCTTTCCTCGCTTTTACGCAGGGCCTCTTCCATTTCCCTGCGCTGCGTGATGTCGCGCGACATAAAGCGAACGCCGAACGGCGCTTCCAGCGCATCGCGCATGAGCGCCCCGGAAATTTCAGCATGACGCGCGGCTCCGTCCTTCCTGAGATAAGTGCCTTCAAAGCAAGTGAAGGGTTTGTCGGTTTTATAAATCCGGGTGCTGAGTGTCGCCATTTTCTTGGCCGTCCTGCCATCGCAGTAACCGCGGTAATGCATGCCTAAAAGCTCTTTGCGTGAATAACCCAGTGTGCGGGCCAGCCGGTCATTGACGAATGTCAGGTTCCCCTGCAGATCCGTCTCATAATAGCTTTCTCCCATCTCCTGTAAAACTGCTCTGTATCTGTCCTGCTGAAGTGCGTAGTGGTCCGACGAGGGTTTAAGGCCGGTCACATCCATGACGCTGCCTATCAGGCCGGCGGCCTCATCACGGGCGGCCGGGCCGGACATTTCCATAAACCAGGCAGTTTCGCCGTCTTTGCGGATAAAGCGGTATTCAAACGGCTCGCTGCTTGCGGCTCGGAGTTTTTTGAGCTTTTTTTTGCGCACCATCTCGCGGTCATCCGGATGTATGTAGTCCAACAGGTGAGAACCGACAAGTTCCGAGGCGGGATAGCCGGTCATCTTTTCATACAGGGGGCTTACAGAAACGAACTTGCCCTCTTTCAGGGTGTAAAAACCGGCTCCTACCGCGTCAATCATATCCTGAAGGGGAGGGCTGGTTTTTTTCTTTACTGTCCCGGATGATTTTTTGGCTGGTTTTTTGGTGGAAATGGTCGGGAGGACCTTCCGGGTAACCTTTTTGCCCGCCGGCCTGGCGGCTGATTTCTTTTGCGGCGACATAGCTACAGTATCTCCTCGAATGTTTGACGGCTCGTAAAAAGACCGGATGCCTCGCACGGTAGCCCGGACACGCCCGACTCATCAGGATTTGAGCAACTCTCCTGTGGTGCTTTTTACAAAGGCGTCAGGATTTGTGTTTTTGACTTTTTTTACAAAACCTTCAATATAACGGTTCCGTAAAAAACATCTTATCAGGGATATCGGCTAAAATTGAAACATTATTGAGGAAATGTAAAATATTGCCGGCAACGCAAAATTCACACTGTTTCGGCCCGCGGGCGGGCCGCATCCGTCCTACCGGTGAGGTCGAAGCGAAAAACCAGCGCGCCAGCTTCAAAGGAGCGTGAGATCTCGAGATTCGACCTTTCAAAAACTTTCAGCATGGCTTCATTGCGTGGCAATACATAGGCGATAAACCATCGTATTCCGCGGTCACGGGCGATTTTTACCAGGTAGTCGAACATGAAGGAGGCAATGCCTTTCCCCTGAAACGCCTCGTCAACAATAAATGCTACTTCATAGGCTTCCGAGCGTGCGTCATAGGCGTAGCGCGCCTCGGCGATGATTCTTTCGTTGCGGCCTTTTTCAACAATGGCCACAACGGAAAGAATTTCTTTGTAATCTATGTTGACATAGGGCTGCATTTCCTTGTGCGGCATCACCGGTTTGCTGGCAAAGTAGCGGAAATATTTCGACTCGTCGGAAAAATTATAAAACAGGCGGCGCATCATATCCTCATCGGAGGGCTTGATCGGGCGAATCTTGATTTCCAGGCCGTCTTTGAGGGATTTGCGTGTCTCCAGCTCAGAGGGATAGCTTGCGGCGTACGTGGTCAGATAAATCTGATCCGCATATACATAGTTGAGGGCTTTGGCCTGATTGAGCAGATCTTCGCGATGATCCGGGTGAGCGATTTCGATCATGGCCAGCACCCGTTCACGAATGGACTTGCCGAAAAGATTGGCGACGCCATACTCGGTCACGATGTATTTGACGACCCCCAGCGTGCTGTGCGGATTGTCGTTTTTACCGTCGAGGCGGATAACGATGTTGCTTTCCCCCTCCTGGTCAACCGAGTTGAGTGCGACAATCGCTTTCCCTTTTTTGGAAATGGTCGCGGCTACGGCAAAATTGAGTTTGCTTTCATAACCGGTCAGCAGATTGTCGCCAGAGTGAAAAATGACCGACTCGCCGGAAATATCAATTTTTTTGACGTTCATAACACCGATCAGGCTTTTGATGCGCCGAATCACGAAAGGGTTACTGAGCCTGGCTATCGGATAAAACTCAAAAATGGGGTTACGGCTGACATAATCATACAAAGCGCGGCTCCCGTGACAGTAGCTGGCGGTGATGAGCCCTCCGTTGTAGCGGTTTCGATACAGGGATATCGCGCCGGATTTGACCAGATCAATGGCCCAGTCGGAAATAACATGGGTTAAAATACCCAGGTTTTTTTTGCTCTTCAGATGATCGGCAAGCGCGCTGAAGACACGCCCGACGTGCAGCACGACGGTCGAGCCGTCTTCGATCAGGTTGGAAATATTCCAGCCGATCCGGTCGATTGTCGCATCATAGGGCTTGGTATCTCTCTCCAGAAGAGGCAGGTCGCTCTCCACGACATGATGAAAACTGCTGATATGCACGAATGTCTCGCCCAGTGTAACCGGCATGTTGGGGTTTATTTCCGCCACGACGAGCGATGCCTGCTTGATGACAATATTGGCCACATCTACGGCCACCCCCAGCGAGACAAAACCGTTTTCTCCCGGCGGGGAGACCTGGATCACGGCCACATCCACCGCTACCGCACCGCTTAAAAAAATATAGGGGAGCTCCATGAGGTTGGCGGGAATGAAATCAACCCTGCCTTCAGAAATTTCCTTGCTGATGCTCTCGCCGATATTGAAAGTCTTGAGACGGTATTGCCTGTTGTCGCCCCTGGGAGAGAGATACTCCCCCAGCGTGATAAGCTGAATAATTTCCAGGTCTCTCAGGTTCGCTGCGTTGGAGGCGGTGATTGCCGAGAGTGTTTTGCCGGGAACGGCAACTGCGCTGGAGACGAATATTTTCTGCCCCGGCTTAATTTTCTGCAGAAGTTCTTCAGTCGAAATAATCTTGTCGCGATAATCGTAATCGCCTGCTATTCCGGTATCATGCATGTCTTACCTGTCCGAAACCGTTGTTTGTGAGTTATATTACACGGGAAATCATTTGCGTGCAATAATTATCATTTAGCTCTCCCGCCTTTGACACCGGACCGGCCGGTTTGTGACGGCCGGCACAAAGCCGGTTAAACTTAATTGCAATAATTGCCGAAATATATGTAAATACGCGCATAATGGTATTTAACTTTATGACCATTCACCGCAGGAGCAACAATCATGGCTGAAAAGAGTGTCCGACAATATCAGGAAGAAATTAAAACCATCCGCCGCCAACTGGTCAATGCCGACCATGTAAAAGCTGAAAATCTGCGGACTATTGAAGAGCTGCGGGAAAGCCAGAAGCTCTACACGACTCTGGCCGACAATAACCCCGACTGGGCCCTGTGGCTTGATGCCGACGACCGCCTGGTCTATATTTCCGCCTCCTGCCAGCGCGTTACCGGCTATGAACCGGAGGAATTCAAAAAAGATCCCAAGCTGCTCTTCAAGATCATCCATACCGACGACCGGGAAGCTTTTGACGAACATCTGCATTT
This sequence comes from uncultured Smithella sp., assembly GCA_964460865.1. Lineage (GTDB taxonomy): Bacteria > Desulfobacterota > Syntrophia > Syntrophales > Smithellaceae > UBA8904. Next base: position 7,375 of record CAYWRV010000033.1, read on the forward strand.
TGTACACAAAGCAAAAACGCCGACCGAAGAAGAGTTCCGCATCATCCGCAAAGACCGGAAAACCCGCTGGATCAGCCATGTCTGCCAGCCTGTTTACGACATTGAAGGCAGGTATGCGGGGGTACTGTCCAGCAACCGCGACATTACCGAAACCAAAACAGCTGCGCCTGCTTCCCCGGAAGGCTCAAAGTTCTACCGCCTGATCGCTGAAAATATGGGCGATGTCGTCTGGACCACGGATCTGGATCTGCAAATGACTTATGTAAGTCCCTCTGTATCTCTTTTACGCGGCTATCCGGCCGGGGAGGCTCTCGAGCAGAATCTTTCCGATGCCCTGACCGAAGCATCGATGAAGAAATTCAATGAAGTATGGTCAGAGGAGATGGCCCTCGAGGTCCCCGAAAAAGTCTTCTACAATCGGTCATTGATCCTGCCTCTCGAGTTTAGGTGCAAGGACGGCTCGACCGTCTGGACGGAAACCAGAATCACCGCCCTGCGCGACGAAGACAAACGTATTGTCGAAATTCTTGGCGTCAGCCGTGATATCACTGAGCTCCGGCAGACACAGGAAAACCTCATCGCCGAAGAAGCCAAACTCCGGCACAGTGAGGATCAGTTGAAAGCTCTGCTCAATGCGGCCACGGAGAGTATCTTTCTCATGGACAGCCAGGGCCGTGTTCTGTTCGCCAATGAAAAAACCGCCCAGTATCTCGGTACCGAACTGGAAACATTGCTGGCGGAAGGTGAAATTGAAAAATTCCTGAATCCGGACGCGGCAGCCAGGCTAAGTGAGTCTATCCGCGAGGTGCTCAAAAACGCCAAGCCTGTTCATTTTCAGGAAGAAATATCCGGGAGATCCATTTCTTCATCCATTTACCCCGCCGTTGACGAGGATGGCAGGGTATCGGCTCTGGCTGTTTTCGGTCTGGACATAACTGACCGCAAAAACACGGATGCCGATCTGGCCGAAAGCGCAAAGCGTCTCGAAGAAGCTAAAAATGAAACCGGCCGCCTGGAAAGCAAATTACGCAAAACAGAAATCGAAATGGGCGAAATACAAAACCTGCTCGAAGAGGCGGAAAACATATCCAGACAATTTGAAAACAAGTTAAAACAGACTGAAAATCAGCTGCTGAAAAATCAGAAGCTGCTCGGTGATGCGGAAAAAAAATCCGCTCAACTTGAAAACCAGCTTCGCGAGACGCAGACCAGACTCAGCAAAAACAGGAATCTGCTCGACGCGAGCGAAACCAAAATAACGAGAGGCGAACTCAGTCTCAAACAAATGGAAAACAAGCTGCAGGAAAGCCGGGACCTGCTTTCCGAAACGGAGCAAAAAGTCCTCCGTCTGGAAAATCAACTCTCCGAGGCACAAAACAGACAACAGGAGAGAGACAATCTGCTATCCGCGGCTCACGGTGAATTAACCCGCGGCGAAGACCGGTTCCGGAAACTCGAAAACCGCCTGTCGGCTCTGCTTGACGCAGCGACAGCGGCAGTTTTCGTGATAGCTGCAGACGGCCGCGTGCTTCTGGCCAATGAGGCCTCCGCCCTGCACCTGGACACGGACCTGTCTTCACTACGCTCGGGACGGAATATTTTTGATCTGCTTGGTGATGAACCGGCCGGAATATTAAAAAAATATGCTGCTGAAGTTTTGAAAACGGGCAAGCCGGCTCTCTACGAAGACGAGCAAAACGGCAAAGTGTCGGCAAACTCTCTGTACCCCGTTGCCGGCCCGAAAGGGGAAACAGGCGAGCTGGCGGTTTTTGTCGCGGACATTACGGAGCATAAAAAGTCCGGCCGGAATATTGAAGAAAATCTTCGTCTGGCCCGCATCGTCGAAGACCTCACCCGGAGCACGGAACTCTATCGGGCTTTATTTGAAAACAACAAGATGCCGGTGGTCCTGATCGATCCAACGCATTCCTCGATCATCGAGGCAAACGAGGCGGCGGCCGTCTTCTGCGGCCAGAGCAAACAGGAACTCTCGGGAAGCAAGCTTGTGATGATCACCGGCCTTGCGTCGCGCGAAATGACCAGACAGATAAATGCGCTACTCACCGGTACACAGGAGCATATCAGTTTCAAATATCAACAGGCGGACGGCTCCGAACGGGAGTACAAACTGTCGGGCACACCGGTCAACATGGACGGAAAGACCCTGCTTTATGGAACGATTAGCGAGACGACCGAGCGCGAATCCGGAGACCATGACCGTCATGGAAAGCACAACACCGATATACTGGAAATACTTGCCGAAGATATCGCACGTGATTTCAACAATCTCATGACCGTGGTGCAGGGCAATATCGATGTGGCCCTTTTTGCGCTGCCGGAGGGTGATGCCACCCTGGAAAGCCTGCATGACGCACAAAACGCGGTGGAAAAAACCCGGGAAATGACCAGCCGGCTTGCCTCACTTTCTACGGCTCAACAGATGATACGAAAACCACAGCACATCGGGACCCTCCTGTCCGCCGCAGCACAGGACATACCACAAGAGTCGCGCATAGAATTGATCCTGGACCTCCCGGATGATCTGTGGCCCGTAGAAGTGGCCCCTGACAAAGTCAGACACTGCTTCGGTCATCTAGTGGATAATGCAAGAAGGGCTATGCCAGAGGGCGGAACTCTGATCATCAGAGCGGTAAACGAGGAAATAACGGAGGCTTCCGCATTGCCGCTTGCCGAAGGGCCCTACCTTAAAATAAGCCTAGAGGATACGGGCACGGGCATAGCCGCGGAAAACATGAGTAAAATATTCGACCCTTATTTTTCCACAGAACCGGCCGGTCAAAACAGGGGACTGGGTCTGGCGATCTGCCATGCCGTTTTCAAAAAACACGGCGGGTACATTACCGTTCACTCCGGAGAAGGCCGCGGCGCTACTTTTATTGTATATCTTCCGGCTTCGCCCGACGCGGTGGTGGAAGAACAGCCCGATCCGGGGGAAGCCCCCTCGGAACCCAAAAGAGTGCTGGTCATGGATGATCATGAAGAGATCCGAAAAATTCTCTCCGCCTATATTCACAGGCTGGGTTTTGACCCCATAAGCGTGAGCGACGGAGCCACGGCCCTTAAGACCTATCGGGAGGCGCTGGAGGAGGGAAGCGCGTTTGCCGCCGTACTGATGGAGACATCCGTCAAACAGGGCCTGGGCGGAAAGGCCACTCTCGACAGACTCAAAAATATCGATCCCGACGTCAGCGCCATCGCCATTGTATCCGGCGATGGACAACACACCATCAGAGAGCATCTTGATTCCGGCTTCAAAGGGGTCTTAGGAAAACCTTTCCGCCTGGAAGAGATGAAAAAAATCCTGGACGAGCTTATATAAATTGCCGGCAACGGCGAAAAAGACTGGTTGAATTAGGTAAAAACCGGCCTCGCGGCCGCGTTTTTGCACCTGTTTGTGCTTGACATGGCCGGTCTATATTTCTATACTCCGCGGCGGTTGTTTGCGGCCTTGCATCATGCAATACAACGACTAAATTTAAAGACCAAGGAGGAATTAAAATGACTTTTGAGTACGAAAAACTGAATGTGGAACAAGACGGCATGGTCGTGGTGGCGGCCATCAACCATCCGCCGGCGAACTCTATGGGACAGGGAGTTTTAAGAGATCTTGAAGACCTTCTGGCCAAATGTGAAAAAGACGACTCTGTCCGCGCCATCATCATTACCGGCACCGGCAACAAGCTTTTTTCCGCCGGCGCCGACATCACCGAGTTTGCCAGCATTCAGGCGGGGAATATCCCCAAATACAACGGCAACGAGATCTATTTTAAAATCGAGAATTATCCTAAAGTCATCATTGCCGCCATTCAGGGCGGGGCATACGGCGGCGGCCTGGAACTTGCCTGCTGCTGCCATTTGAGAATCATGGCGGAAGAGGCGACGCTGGGGCTTCCCGAGGTAAAACTCGGCCTCAACCCCGGCTGGGGCGGAACCCAGAGGCTGCCTCGTTTTATCGGCAAAACAAAAGCTCTGGAATTGATGCTCACCGGTGATTTCATGTCCTCCAGGGAAGCCTATACCCTGGGCCTGCTAAACAAAGTCGTTCCGCAGGCGGAAGTTCTGGAAACGGCGAAAAAACTAGCCAAAAAACTGGCCGCCGGCGCGCCCGTGGCGCAGCGCGAAATCATGAGGGCCGTGCGAGAGGGTATGGAAACCACCGTTTTTGAGGGAGTCATGAAGGTCGAATACAGCGCCAGTAAGGCCCTTCAGTTCACCGAGGACTTTAAAGAAGGGGCCAAGGCCTTCCTGGAAAAAAGACCTCCGAATTTCAAAGGCCGTTAATATTTATTGTCGCTCAGTTTTGCGGGAAAACTCCTCAGGCGGCCGGGTTAACCGGCCGCTTTTTTCGCTGCCCTCATTAAATTTCCAATTATTCAAAAAATCAGGCCATTAAAAGCCTGGTTGGCTTTTGCCGCCGGGTGCAAATAAATCATTGCTATATCATTTGTTTGTGTTAAGGAAACTGTTACTTGCGGCGTGAAAATTTCAATTCGACCAATCCTGCTTCGCCTGTACCGAGATATTAATCAGGCCGCGACTCTTTAAAAAACCAGTTTCATATCAGGAAAAAGGATGCGGGCGGACACAAAGCTCACCGGCAAACCGTTGGATGTGGTTGTTGCAGAAATTGAATATCACAGGCGCCAGAATAATACTGTTTTGGCATCATCCCTCCCGTCGATCGCCTTTTTTGCCTGCCTTTACTTTTACCTGCAAAAATACTTTCACTTTGCGCTTTTCATCATCTGGCTTGTCAATATTTTTGCCGGTATTGCCATCAACAGGCACCTGAAAACCATCCGGACAATCGCTCTGAACAAAAGGATCACCGCCGGCATCGGTTTCGGCCTCTTGGCAACAAACCTGCTCGTCGGCCTCTGGGATCCTGCTATTTATTATATAGTCCTGCCCTGGTGCTTTTTCTTTCCCATGGCCGCCATCATGTTTTACGGCCGGCAAACCGGCGCGATGACGGCTATTCTTTTTTGTGTATTGGCTATAACTTTTTTTCTGATAAACAAAGTGCCGCCTCTGGAGAGCATCTCCATAGTATTGTTTCGTATCAATATAGTTGTTGTCATCATCTCCGTCTTCGTACAGACAAATGTTTATGAACAATCAAGGATCAAGGTCCAGGATGCTCTGGCTGTGTCGCAAAATGAATATCGCCTCGCCGAAGAAAGAGAGCGTGAAGCCAATAAAGAACTGACCCAGGAAATCGAGCGCCGGCAGGAGGCCCAGAAGGCGCTGACGGCAAGCGAGCTCCACTATCGCGCTCTTTTCGAAGAATCGGCCGTCGGCCTGTGGGACGAAAGCTGGCCGGAACTCAAGGAGCTGCTCGACAGTCTGCCCCAGGAGGCTAAAAATGACCTGGACAGTTATTTCAAGACAAACCCGGGGGCGCTTGCACAATGCACGCCGCTCCTGAAGGTAAATTCCGTGAATCGCGCCGCCCTCGATCTCATGGAGGCGGACTCGCAGGCAGACCTGCTAAAAGAACTGCCGCGCCAGTTCGCCCTGGACACAACAGGATTTCTCGCCAGGCGCATCGCGTCACTTTACTCAACAGGCAGCTTCGATACAGAAATTGTCGCCTACACGTTAAAAGGAAAAAAAAGGCATCTGCTTGTTAGTACTTCCATTCCACGGGGCTATGAAAAAACATGGGAAATGGTTTTCAGCTCCATCTTCGATCTGACGGAACGAATTGAGCTGGAGGAAGAAAAAAAGCGCATGGAGCAGCAACTGCAGAGCTCCAGGCAGTTCCAGGCCGTTGCCACCCTGGCCGGAGGTATCGCCCACCAGTTCAACAACGCCCTTACCATCATCTTCGGCAATATAGACCTGCTGGGCATGCTCACCCAGGACAGCCCTCAAAATCAAAAAATTATTTCCTCTCTGAAAACGTCCGCCGGGAGAATGAGCCGCCTTACCGAGCAGTTGATCGCCTATGCCCGCGGCGGCAAGTACCAGCCTCAGGATTTTTCCATAAATGTGCTTGTTGACTCTGTTGTAAATTCCAAGGCCATGCTCCGCAACTCCGACAAACAGGTTGTCACCAGATTAGGTGAGGACATGCCTCTGACCTTCGGCGATACCACCCAGATCAGAATGGTTATCGAGGCGATTCTGGCCAATGCCTTCGAGGCGATTGAACACACCGGCACGGTTACAATCACCACCGGCCGCAGGTTGGTTGAAGATGGGGACATCGCGCCGCATTGGCCCGCGAGGCCCGGCGAGTACGTTTTTATTTGTATCGAGGATGACGGCTCCGGCATGACAGAGGAAGTACTCAGGAGAATCTTCGAGCCCTTTTTTACAACAAAAATATACGGACGCGGCCTGGGCATGGCGGCAGCTTACGGCGTGATTAAAAATCACGACGGGTTTATTACTGTCGAATCATCCGAGGGCAGGGGCACCCGGGTATCCATTTATCTGCCCGGCGCGCAAAGCCTCAGGCAAACCGGTACCGAGCAAATTCTGCAATGAAAAGGGCGGCATGAACAGCCGCCCTTTTTAAGACCAACCTCTGAAATTCAATCTATTTTCTCAGTTCCGCCGGTTTTTTATAACGTTTCGGATCCGCCCATTTTGCGGCAAAGGCCTCGTTCTCGGGGCAGGACTCATGCAGGAACGCAACCTTTCCTTCCTGCTGGAACTGAACGATCGGCTGATAGAAGTAGCCGGGGTAGGTTTTATAAGGATCCCTGGGGTTAACTCGCTTGCGTGAATGGAAGAAAGGTTTGACCTTCTGGGTTTCATACTTCGTTTTGCCCAGAGAATATTCAGTTTCCACCTCTTCCATCGCCTTGATCAGCGCCTTGATATCGCCTGTACCTTTCGCCTGCTCAACAACCGCCTTGAAGAAATAGATATCGGCGTAAGCAATATGCACGTGAATCTGCATGGGGATGTTGCGGGCGTGCGCTTTTTTCACCAGGCTGACGGTTTTCCCCGGAACGAGATCCAGATCATCGAGGTCTGTATAAGACGACACGATACCCAGAGCTTTGCCGCCGGTCATGCGCCAGAAGTCCCTGGTCTGGGCCACACCGCCGTATAGGTTAACCTGAATGTCGCGCGCCGCCGAATCCGCCCACTGCTTCGCGAAGGACTCAGTATCGGTAAACCAGGAACTGAAGTAGTAAATGACATCCGCCTTACTCTGGGCGATTTCCTGCAGTATCGGCAGATACATTGTGCCGCGGGGTTTCACCGCCTTACTGTAGACGACTTCCAGGCCGCACTCTTTGGCGAGATCTTCCCAGGTAGGCAAATTGATATAGCTGATGCCTCTGCGCCATTCGGTTGTCCAGGCCAGATCTTCCCACAGAAACGCCAGCTTTTTGGCTTTCTGATACTCGGGAACGGTTTTGCAGAAGAAGTATTTCTGTTGAGCGTAATGGGCAGGCTCTGCATCCCAGTCTCTAAAACAATGGTCGTATTTCGGCGCCTCATCGATGACACGGGCGGTCAGTTCCGATCCCATCGGCCCGTTGAAAACCAGAATGTGAGGATATTCCTTGGCCAGCATACCGGACGCCTCCTGTACCGCCAGAGAAATTTCCGAGCGGCCTTCCACGGAGACGAATTTTGCCTTGTCCTCGATCACCAGCTTACGCAATGCCTCGACGGAAAGAGATGTGTCTCCTTTATTGTCCATCACCACATACTTGATCGGACGGCCCAGGACACCACCTGCCGCGTTGATTTCTTCGACGGCCATTTTCTGGATATCCATGCACGGACGTGTGCCGGGTGACGCCACCATGCCGATATAGCCGATGACAATCGGCTCACCTTTCGGCTGCGCCATGGAGACGGACGGCAGGCCGACAGACATGACAACCAGCAGCATCGCCAAAACGACGATCGCTAAACCTTTTGATCGCTTCATGATTAACCCCTCCTCCTCAAAAAATGTTTAATGTTCCGGTCAAATCTCGATCGAGTGTTTGACCCTTCTAATCGCTTAGGTACTTCTTGCGGATATAATCATTATCTTTGCCGATTTCGCTCGCCACCCATTTGACACGCGGCGGCGATTCGGACATTT
>CAYWRV010000034.1:0-15184 GCA_964460865.1 uncultured Smithella sp.
AATTTGCCGTGACCCTAGCATAGTGCCTTTTTTGAGTCAAGGAAGTCGGCAAAATATTTCATTAAAATTAAAAACTTGATATAAATGAAGTGATTAGCTAATATCACCGCCGAAAACCCCCCACCCGGAGAAAATAAATTGTTCATTAAAGTTTGCAGTATGAGTGTAATCGGGATGGATTCGTATCCTGTTTCGGTGGAAGTGGACGTCTCGCAGGGGCTGCCGCAGTTTGCTACGGTCGGCCTGCCGGACGCCTCCGTGAAAGAGAGCCGCGACCGCATCAAGGCGGCGATCAAGAATTCCGGCTATTCCTTCCCCCGTAATCATGTAACGGTGAATCTGGCGCCGGCCGATATACGTAAGGAGGGCACGGGATTTGACCTGCCGATTGCTGTGGGCATTCTGGCGGCGCAAGAACTGATTGCACATGATTCTGTGGTAGGCTGCCTCTTTCTCGGGGAACTGTCTCTGGACGGGAGCGTCAAGGGAGTGCGCGGGGTGTTGCCCGCCGCCCTGAAGGCCGCCGCCTCGGGAATAAACTCAGTTTTTGTGCCGGCGGAAAATGCGGCGGAGGCGGCCATGGTCGAAGGAATCAGAGCCTACGGTGTGAAAACCCTTCCCGACGTGGTTGAAATTCTTTCCGGCCGCCAGGACGTTTCTCCCTTGACGGTTGACGCATCGCGACTCTTTCAATCAACAAACCAATACGATATTGACTATTCAGAGATCAGGGGGCAGGAGCAGGCGCTCAGAGCCATCGAGGTCGCGGCCGCCGGAGGGCATAATATTCTGATGATCGGCCCGCCCGGCTCCGGTAAAAGCATGCTGGCCAAACGAATGCCCACTATTCTGCCCGACCTTTCATTTGAGGAAGCAATCGAGATTACCAAGGTATTTTCCGTGGCGGGCATGCTAAATTCGGGCCAGACGCTGATGGCAGTGCGGCCCTTCCGTTCGCCCCATCATACCATTTCCGACGCGGGACTCGCCGGCGGCGGCCAGATGCCCCATCCGGGTGAAATCAGTCTCGCGCATCTGGGTGTCTTGTTTCTCGACGAGCTTCCTGAATTCAAAAGAAACGCGCTCGAGGCGCTGCGCCAGCCACTGGAAGATGGAACCATCACGATCACACGCGCGGCTGTCACCGCGTCTTTTCCGGCAAAATTTATGCTTGTGGCCGCCATGAACCCATGCCCATGCGGTTATTTCGGCGATCGCCGCCGCGCCTGCCGCTGCTCCGCCCCGCAGATCCGCAAGTACCAGGGACGGATTTCCGGGCCGCTTTTGGACCGGATCGACCTGCATGTTGAAGTCCCGTCGGTGAGGTACAGAGCCCTCGCCGAAGGCAGGGGAGGAGAGTCTTCCGCGTCGATTAAAACGCGTGTTGCTGCAGCTAGGGCTGCGCAGAAGAAGCGCCTGGGAGATGCGGGCATTTTGACCAATGCCCGTATGACGGAGAGGCAGATTCGCCGTTATTGCACGATAGATGAAGAGTCACACCATCTGCTGGATATGGCGATCGAAAAGCTGGGTCTTTCCGCCCGCGCCATGAACCGTGTTTTGAAAGTGTCGCGGACGATTGCCGATCTGGAAGGAAAGGAAAAAATCGAGCCGGCCCATGTGGCGGAGGCAATTCAATATCGAAGTCTTGATCGGGGGATCATTTAGTGCTAAAACGCGTGACGACACGGAGTTGATTCCACCTGGAAGGGCTTATTTTAACGGGGGCAATATGGAGATAAAAATTATTGAAGCAGCGCCACACGAGAGGAAGCCGAGGCCGGATCAGGGCAAGCTCGGTTTCGGTAAGTATTTCAGCGATCATATGTTCACCATGAAATACAAGGAGGGGAAAGGCTGGTACGATCCGGTGATCGAGCCCTACCATCATCTTGTGCTGGATCCGACGGCCATGTGCTTTCATTACGGTCAGGAAATCTTCGAAGGGCTCAAAGCATACCGGGGGGCCGCCGATGAAATTTATCTGTTCCGGCCTATGGAAAACATCCGGCGCATGAACGCATCCGCCGCAAGGCTTTGTATGGCGCAAATCGACGAGGAGATATTTTTTGAGGCACTGAAAAAACTCATCACACTCGACAGCAGCTGGATTCCGAAGGAAAAGGGATCCTCGTTGTACATCCGTCCGACATTGATTGCCACGGAAGCGGCGCTGGGCGTACACCCGTCTGATGAATACCTGTTTTTCATCATCACCGGTCCGGTCGGTGCCTATTACGCCCAGGGTTTTTCCCCGACTAAAATTTATGTATCCTCGGAATATGTGCGTGCCGCCCCCGGTGGCACGGGTGCGGTCAAGGCGGCCGGAAACTACGCCGCCAGCCTGTATGCCACCAGCATCGCCGTCGATATGGGTTACACCCAGGTGCTGTGGCTGGATGCACGGGAAAATAAGTACGTCGAGGAAGTGGGCACCAGCAATATCTTTTTCCTCATCGGCGATGAGCTCATCACACCCCCCCTGGGCGGCACGATTTTGCCGGGTATAACGCGTGACTCGGTAATCAGTCTGGCCGCTCACCTGGGAGTGAAAGTTGTCCAGAGGCCGCTGGCGATCGATGAAGTGATACGTGCTTTGGAGGCGGGCACTCTGAAAGAGTCCTTCGCTTCCGGGACCGCTGCGATCATCTCACCGGTGGGACACATTTTTTACCGCGGGAAAGAATACGCGATAAATGGTGGAAAAACCGGGGAGCTGTCTCAGGCACTGTTCAATGAGATCCTGCAGATTCAGTACGGCATGAAGGAAGATCCATTCGGCTGGCGCATCCGGGTTTTGTAAAGCGGACTACCCGGTCAGCGGCCGCAAGCATTTCTTTTTCCTTCAGATTAGCGCCTGCGATGCCGTATTCCACAAGGCTGTGGAATAGGTTGTTGATAAGCATGTTAATAAAAGCGGCAAGTCCGCATTGGTCGGGGCTTTAGACCGGATTGCTTAAAATTTGTGCAGGCATAATGTTTTGCAATATCAATGCCTTACAGATAAATCCTTTAATCATCGCCACTTATGGAGGCTAGCCACAGAAGATATAAACCCCTTGAAAAAAATGTGCCATACCAGCTCTTTTTTTGGGGAATATTTTTTAAAAAAAACAATGAAAAAAAAATCTGATAAAAATGAATTGCTTGTAAAAACCTGGGCTGTGATGCTGATCACGACATTCTTTTGGGCATTTATTTTGCCTGCGTGCCCCTTTGCCCAAGAGCCGCCTCCGATCGGGGAGACGGTCGGACGCCTGCAAAAAATTTATGAGCAGACCCGTGATTTTCAGGCAGGTTTTATTCAGGAAACCACCGTCAAATCGATTCGTAAAACTGATGTAGAAGAAGGGGTGGTTTATTTCAAAAATCCCAGACAGATGCTTTGGGACTACCGCAGACCGAAGGCAAAAAAGCTCATCATCAACGAGCGCAATGCCTGGCTGTATCTTCCCGGGGATAAGACAGTCTATACCAGGGAATCGGCCCAGTTGTTCAGATCCGAAGCCCTGATTAAATTTTTGTCCGGTCTGGGCAAGTTAAAAGACGACTTTGACATCCGCTATGCAACGCCTGACGCGGTTGATGAAAGCGGCAACTATCTTCTGACGCTCTACCCGCGCGAAAAGGGCGCTTCTTATGAATATCTGCAGCTGACGCTTGATAAAAAAGACTTCCGCATCCTCAAGGTCAGTTTCGATGATGTGATGGGCAATGCCACAACCCTGAAATTTACCGGCATAAAAATGAATGCCGGGCTTTCCTCAAAGATGTTCCATTTTGAACCGCCGGCGGGTGTCAGTGTTTTTGAGATGCCGTGAAACAGCGGTCGGGAAATCAACTAAACGTATGGCGGAATCCGGTATCCCGGACCTTTCTCACCACAGTTGCTGTACAAAAAGATTTTCAAAGCCCAGAGCCAGGGCATAATCAAGTATCTGTTGGTATTCCGACTGCCGGAGTCTGCGTCCCAGCCGGGGATGCGTCCTTACCGCGGGTGTGGGCGAATATTGTGCCATGAGGCTCACAGGTATGCGTACAGACACTCCTTCTTTAAGCATGAGGAGCGCTTTTTTTGAGTTATCCAGCCGTCCGGGTAAAATCAGGTGGCGCACGATGATACCGCTTTTGGCCACACCCTTTTCCATGATCAGGCAGTCTCCGACCTGGCGCACCATTTCCTGAATCGAGGCAAGCGCGAATTGCGGATATCCAGGTGCGTTTGAGAAATTAAGCGCATCTTCCTCCAGTCCGTATTTGAAATCGGGCAGATAGATGTCCACCATGCCGTCGAGCATGCTGATGACTTCCGGGTTTTCATAGCCGCCGCAGTTGTAGACAAAAGGCACGCCAAGGCTCTGTGAGCGCGCCATGGCCAGGGCCTGCATGATTGAAGGGGCCTGATGAGTGGGCGTGACCGGTCCGATATTGTGACAGCCCCGTTTTTCAAGTTCCAGCATGATTTGCGCCAGGCGGGCAGGCGTACATTTTTCACCCCGTACCGTGTGCGAGATCTGGTAGTTCTGACAGTAGATGCAGCCGAGGTTACAGGAAGAGAAGAAGATGGTTCCGGACCCGCGCGAGCCGGAAAGGGGGGCTTCTTCGCCGTGGTGGGGGAAGGCGGAATCCAGGACAATTTCCGTGGTGAGGCCGCAGTAGCCCGTTTCTCCTCTCGTGCGATCCACCCCGCAGGCACGGGGGCAAAGCCTGCATGAGGCGTATATGTCAAGCAGTTTATCGATAATCATAAAAAAGCGCTACTGCCGGCAGGTAATGGAAGCGGCCCCAGGCGTGCAGCCGGCGCATTTTCCTACATTTTCTCCACAACATCTTTCAGCCGGCCGCTTTGGACCAGCTCGTAAAAATCTTCTCCCAATCCGGCGGAAAGCTCAACCGCTTTTTGCCAGTTTCGGAGCCGCTTTGAGCTGTCGTCAACGTATCTGGCAAAATCATCGCGGTCAGGCACTTTCCCGTCCGGCAGCTTGTCGATGAAACTTTGCGAGGGAAAGACCATGAGAGTGTTTTCAAGTGTCTCGTCACCGGGGCGGCGTTTTTTCAATTTCTTGTCCAGCCAGCCGGGTATGATCCGTTCCTGATGGTGAAAAAACAAAACCAGATCGTTTTGGTCTGCTGCAAATTGATGCGACAGGTGGTAGTCGATGAGCCCCCCGTCACGGTATACGCCGCGCGGCGCACCGAAGATATTTCTCACTCCCGCGACGACCAGCGGAATGGCACCGGAGGCCATGACGGCGAATTTGAAATTTGTCTCGCTGAGCCTGACATAACGGCCCCGGAAGCCGGGCTGAAAGCAAAAAGGAGGAGGTTTGGAGCCGCTGAAAAATACGACCCTTTCGGCGAAACGATAAAGATTGCGTCGGCTGAAAATATTCATGATGTAGCCTGCAGCCAGGGCACTCTTTTGCACAAAGCCGTTTTCGGAGGCGACCGGCCCTTTTGCGCGGGCCGTAATTACCGACAGCCGGTAACGCCTGTTGGCCAGCGCAAACGTTAGAGCGTCGTCCTCGACATAAGAGTTGATGATGTGGCTGAATTTTTCAAGTATGGTGGCGGGTGTGTCGGCACGGGTAAAGTCTACCGTGATGTAGGAGTGCAGAAACTTCTGGTAGTTCTCCAGCGCCTGCGGCTGCAGCCAGGCGGCAAAACGCCATGCACCGGCGGATGAGCCGATTAAGTGGACCGGCTTTTTGCGTCCCAGGAGCTTGCCGGACAAAAGTGACTGATCAAACCCGCTGGCGACAAGCCAGCGCGGACCGACGGCGGCGCCGAAGTACGCGGATATGCGATCGAAGTCAAAGCCTCCGTCTTTGATGATTTCAAAGGCCTTCTTTCCAGCCTTGACGCGCAGATCTTTCATTCTCCTCTACCCGGGTAAACACCTTGACACTGAGGATTTTGTCTTGTAAATATCTTTCGAATCGCTACAGAAAGAAGTTTTCAGGGATTGGCTACCTCTGTGTGTCTGCAACCCTGACCGATGCGGTTTTTAGCAGTAATTTAAAAAAAAGCAAGGGATTTAAGAATTTCCGGTAGAGGCAAAAATAATGGATATCACAAGCTCCGTCAAAAAAATTGCCCAGGACGCGCTAATAGCTTCAAGGCTGCTGGCGCGTATTTCCTCCGGCGTGAAAAATGACGCTCTTTTGCGGATGGCTGATGAACTGATCTGGCGCAGGGATTTTATCATCGCCGAAAACATCCGGGATGTCGGTGCGGCGCGGGAGAAAGGTCTTCCCGCAGCGATGATCGACCGGTTGACGGTGAACGACGCGACCATCGAGACGATGGCCTTGGGGTTGCGTGAGGTCGCGGCCCTGCCTGATCCGGTGGGCACAGTGACATCGATGTGGCGCCGCCCCAATGGTCTTTTGGTCGGGCGGATGAGAATCCCGCTGGGGGTAATCGGGATGATCTACGAATCCAGGCCCAATGTGACGGTTGATGCATCCGCTTTGTGTCTTAAATCAGGCAATGCGGTTATTTTAAGAGGAGGATCCGAGGCGATTCATTCCAACCTGGCCATTGCCTCCGTCCTCAGGGATGTGCTTGCACAGAGCCCTTTGCCGGTCAAGGCCATTCAGGTAATTCCCTTCACGGACCGTGAAGCGGTCTCCACAATGCTCAAGCTTGATGACTGCATTGACCTCATCATTCCACGCGGCGGTGAGGAGCTGATCCGGGCGGTCGTCGCTGAATCACGGATTCCCGTAATAAAGCACTACAAGGGGGTTTGCCACATTTTCGTGGACGCGCAGGCGGACCGCAAAATGGCGACGGATATCTGCGTCAACGCCAAAGTCCAGCGGCCGGGTGTCTGTAATGCCATGGAAACTCTGCTGGTGCATGAAGAGATTGCCCCTTCATTTTTGCCCGGCCTTGCGGAAGCGCTGGGCAAAGCGGGCGTGACTTTGAGGGGCTGCGAAAAAACGAGAAAGATTTTGGGCGATATCGAGGCAGCAACGGAGGAGGACTGGTACGCGGAATATCTTGATCTGTCGCTGGCCGTGAAGATTGTTTCTTCCATCGATGAGGCCATCGCGCATATTGAAAAGTACGGCTCCCTGCATACCGAATCCATCATCACGAGTGATTACGCAAATTCGCAAAAGTTTTTAAATGAAGTCAATTCCTCCACCGTGCTTGTCAACGCCTCCACGCGCTTCAGCGACGGTTTTGAACTGGGTCTGGGCGCTGAGATCGGTATCTCCACCACCAAGCTGCACGCCTATGGGCCGATGGGGCTGGAGGAGCTGACCACGCAGAAATTCATTATTTACGGTGACGGTCAGGTCCGCAAATGAAGTGGGGGCTCTTTGGCGGGACATTCGACCCGATCCATTTCGGTCACCTGCGCGCCGCGCAGGAACTGGCCGGGATGCTGGGGCTGGATCGCGTTGTTTTCATCCCTGCCGCCCGCCCGCCTCATAAAACAGATCGGGCAATCACCGCCTTTGAGCATCGCGCGCAAATGGTGCGTCTGGCGATTGCCGGTAACGGGAGTTTTTCTTTTTCGGACGCGGAAATGCAACGGCCGGGAAAATCCTATTCCATCGACACAGTCCGTTTTTTTTCTGAATCAGAGGCAAAGCCGCAGATATATTTCATCACCGGACGGGATGCGTTTGACGCCATCACCGGCTGGCATCGGTGGGAGGAACTGCTGGAATCCTGCCATTTCGCGGTCATGACCAGGCCCGGCTATGAAAAGAAGGACTCATCCGGGGGGCTCCCGCCACTTCTTGCCCCACGCTATGTCTATGATGAAAAAAGAGATCTGTTTGTAAGCGGCACGGGTAAGTGTGTTTTATTTCGGAAAACCACATTTTTAGATATTTCCTCTTCCGCTATCCGTGAGCTTGTTAGTCGGGGCGGCCAAGCCAGGTATCTCCTGCCCGATGCGGTGATAAGCTATATCCGGGAAAATCATCTATACTCAGCAGGAATGCTTTAAGATCATGGCATCCGCCTGCCTCAGCTTCTGGGCGGCAGAAAGCTTTTTTGTCCGTTTTCCTGGTAGATTTTCCGGCAGGCATCCACGACATCTTCATCATACAATATGCCGCTTTGACCGGTGATTTCCTCCATTGCGACCTCGATTCCCAGCGCCGGGCGATAGGGCCGGTGCGCGGACATCGCCTCGATAACGTCGGCGACCGCCAGGATCCTTGCTTCAAGGAGAATATCGTCCCCCTTCAAACCTTGCGGATAACCGGACCCGTCCATGCGTTCGTGGTGCTGCAGAATAATTTCGGCGATCGGATAGGGAAATTCAATGTTCTTGAGGATGTCATAGGCGCTTTGAGAGTGGGTTTTGACAAGCTCCCTTTCCAGATTGCTCAACTGGCTGGGTTTGGTCAGAATCTCGGAAGGAACGGCGATTTTGCCGATATCGTGAAGGGCGGCGGAAATACGGATCGCCTCGATCCGGTCCGGGGGGAGAGTCATTTTTTCGGCGATGATGCCGGCTATCTCAGTGACTTGCTGCTGGTGGCCGGCTGTGTACGGATCACGGCTTTCCACGATTTTAGCCATTGCCAGCACCGTGCCGTCGAGAATCATCTGGATTTTATCATAACTGGCTTTTAGCTCTTCAGCACGCCTGTTCAGATCAATCGTTTTGAGATGAACCTTGGCTTCCAGATCCCTGTTGAGCTCGACAAGCTCGGCATTTTGCTTTTTTACCAGCTCGTCGAGGCGCTTGTTTTCCATGACCAGTTCGGCCTTGGCCAGAAGCTGATTGATTGTGTAAAGAAGCTCTTCTTTACGCCAGGGTTTGCTGATATAGAGATGAATCCGGCCCTTGTTGATGGCGTTGATAATGGCGTCCGTGTCGGTAAAGCCGGTCAAAAGCACGCGTTGCGCGTCGGGGCGGATGCTCAGGGCCTGTTCCAGAAATTCGACGCCCGTCATCCCCGGCATGATCTGATCGGAGATGATCAGTGACAAATCCGGGATTTCCCGCAGTTTTTTCAGACCTTCCTCTGCAGAGGAGGCTGTATGCAGGTCATAGCCCTCACGGGCAAGGACAATGGTCATAATATCCAGAATCGCTTCTTCATCATCCACCATCAGTATGGAATGGCGGTGTTTGAGCGGTGCCAATGGTAATGAATTCATAGTGTTGTTATCCCGGGTCAGAGCCCCTGTCCCTTTTTGTTTGTATCGTCTTTTTTGGCGCAAGACTGAAGGGGAAAAAAGGGAGCAGATGCTTTTAAAGCCGCTTTTCGCCTGTTTTCATTCCACAGATCGCTTAAGTTCCTGACCGTCCAGCATTTTTCTTAAAAACCGGCCGGTGAAAGACTGTTTGTTTCGCGCCACTTCTTCGACTGTGCCTGACGCGACAATCGTGCCTCCGCCCGGGCCACCCTCGGGTCCCAGGTCGATGATGTGATCCGCCGACTTGATGACATCGAGGTTGTGTTCGATGACCACCATGGTGTTACCCATGTTCACGAGGCGCATCAGAACATCGAGTAGCTTTTGAATGTCGGCGAAATGCAGCCCGATGGTCGGTTCGTCCAGTATGTAAAGAGTGCTGCTGTTTAGCCTTTTCCCCAGTTCGCGCGCCAGCTTGATGCGTTGTGCCTCGCCGCCGGATAAAGTGGTGGCCGACTGCCCCAGGCGGATGTAGCCCAGTCCCACATCGGCCAGGAGCTGCAGATGTGTTCTCAGCACGGGGATATTGGTGAAGAAATCGAGGGCCTGTGAGACGGTCATGTCCAGCACTTCGGCGATGCTTTTGTCTTTGTATTTTATTTCCAGAGTGTCCGGGTTGAAGCGTTTCCCGCGGCAGGCCTCACAGGTCACATACACATCCGGCAGGAAGTGCATTTCGATTTTAATAAGCCCGTTACCCTCGCAGGCCTCGCAACGTCCCCCCTTGACGTTGAAGCTGAAGCGCCCCGGTTTATAGCCGCGCAGGCGGGCCTCAGGCAGCCCCGCAAACAACTCGCGGATGTATGTGAAAATGCCGGTGTAGGTAACCGGGTTGGACCGCGGAGTGCGGCCGATGGGCTGTTGATTAATCATGATCACCCGCTGGATATCCCCCAGGTCACGGACTTTCCTTATTTTACCCATCGCGCCGTTTTGCTTGCTTAGCCTTCTGGATACGACTTTATAGAGGGTTTCCACCACCATCGTGCTTTTTCCCGAGCCGGACACGCCGGTCACAGCGGTGAGCACCCCGACAGGTATCCTGATGTCAATGTTTTTCAGATTGTTTTGCGTCGCCCCTTCCAAAATGATGTAGCGGCCTGTAGTGCTTCGTCTCTGCTCCGGCATGGCGATTGTTTCACGGCCGGACAGAAACCGGCCGGTAAGTGATGTGTCACTTTGCAGCACTTCGGCAGGCGTGCCCTGAAAAACGATTTCTCCTCCCTGCTCACCGGCGCCCGGTCCCAGGTCGATAATCTGGTCGCAGGCCATCATCATATCCGCGTCGTGCTCCACCACCAGCACCGTGTTTCCCAGATCGCGCAGTTTTTTGAGGGTTTCGATGAGCCTGAGATTGTCTCTCTGATGCAGGCCGATGGTCGGCTCGTCAAGTACGTATAAAACCCCCGTCAGGCCGGAACCGATCTGAGTGGCCAAGCGGATGCGCTGCGCCTCGCCGCCTGAGAGAGTTGAGGTTGAGCGAGCCAGATTCAGGTAGTCCATCCCGACATTTAACAAAAACTCAAGCCTGTTTTTAATTTCTTTGATGATGCGCCCGGTTATGATGAGCTCCTGGGGGGTGAGGTTCAGGTTTTCAATGAAGGCACAGCTCTCGCGGATGGACATGAGGCACAGCTCATAGATGTTTTTTCCGCCCACCGTAACGGCCAGGCTTTCTTTTTTCAGCCTCGCCCCACCGCAGGCCTCACATGGTCTCAAATCAATATAGCGGGCCAGGTCATTTCGTGAGGACAGAGATGATGATTCCCGCCAGCGCCGTTCGAGTTGTCTGATGGCTCCTTCGAAAGGGCGGTGGGCGAAATAGCGCTTACCCGCGCGGTCGTGGTAGAACTTGATTAGCTCGCCTCCCGACCCGTAAAGTAGAACCTCGCGGATTTTCCCGGGCAGCTTGCCGAAGGGCATGTTGGTGTCAAACTTGTAGTGGGAGGCCAGCGCATCGAGCATATTGAAGTAATACACAGAGTGGCGGCCCGCCCACGGCAGTATGGCCCCTTCCCTGAGCGAAAGGCCGGCATCCGGGACGACCAGATCAACCGCAAAGTGCATGCGTGAGCCCAGACCGTTGCAGGTGGGGCAGGCACCGTATGGCGTGTTGAAAGAAAACATGCGCGGCGCAAGGGCGGGCATACTGACGCCGCAGTCCGGGCAGGCGTATTTTTCGGAATACAATGTTTCGCGTCCTTCGGCGGTGGCGATACGAACCATGCCGTCGCTTTTGGCGGCGGCTATCTCCACCGAGTCACGCAGTCTTTTGCGGACCCCGTCTTTAATCACCAGCCGGTCCACAATCAGATCGATATCGTGGCGTTTGTTTTTGGCCAGGACGATTTCTTCCGCCAGATCGCGGACCTCTCCGTCGATGCGTACCCGGGCAAATCCCTCTTTCTGCAGCTTTTTGAGTTCTTTGGCGAACTCCCCTTTCTTCCCGCGCACCAGAGGCGACATCACGCTGAAGCGCGTGTTTTGGGGCAGTTCTAAAACAGAGTTTACGATGGTGTCTATGGTCTGCGAATGAATTTCCCGGCCGCAGCTGTAGCAGTGGCACACGCCCGCTCCTGCAAAAAGCAGGCGGAGATAGTCGTAGATTTCCGTGACTGTGCCCACGGTGGAGCGGGGATTGTGGCTTGCGGCGCGTTGTTCGATGGAGATGGCCGGCGACAGGCCTTCGATGGATTCCACATCCGGCTTGTCCATCTGTCCGATAAACTGTCGTGCGTAGGTGGAAAGAGACTCGACATAGCGACGCTGGCCCTCGGCATAGATGGTATCGAAGGCGAGCGACGATTTACCGGAACCGGAAACGCCGGTGATCACCACCAGCCTGTCGCGGGGAATATCGAGATTGATGCTCTTCAGGTTATGCTGTGAAGCGCCCCTGATTTTTATTAAATCCATACTGCTGATTCAGGGTCCGCTAGAGGCGGACATCGATAAAAGATTTCTTGCGGACTTCATCAATCCACTCATCATATTTTTTGGCGACCTTTTCCTCTTCGATTTTCGTCTTGATTTCATTTCGGACATCCGTGAGGGGCTTGAGGCCGGCGCCGCGCCGGTCCACGACGGAAATCAGGTGCATCCCGACCTCGGACTCGATGACGTCGCTTATCTGGCCGATCTCAAGGCTGAAGGCGACCCGCTCGACCTCCGGGAGAATTATCCCCTTTTCGATAAAGCCGATATCCCCGCCCTGGTCCGCCCCGGGCGCACGGGAGTATCGGGCGGCGATCATTTCAAATTGCTCACCGTTCGCGATTCGGTCGCGCAGCTGGCCGGCCATCTGCCTTGCATTGTGGCGAGTAGTTTCGTCACCCTGTGCCGGGGCCGGCAGAAAAATCTGTTTAATACGCACGGCTTCTTTTCCTTCATAATCCTCGCGATGCTCGTCATAATAGCGGCCGATTTCCTCATCCGTGACTAAAATCCTGGACTGAACCTCCCGTCTGAACAATCTCATGCGCATCAACTGCCGGTGGATATCCTTTTTCACCCGCTCCAGAGTCATGCCCTCTGCGGCCAGCCTGGCCTGATATTCCTGCATGGAGGCTTTATTCCTTTTGAGCATGTCGTTTATGACGATCATGATCTCTTCGTCTGTTACCGGGTTGATGGGTGGCTGGGCTTTCTTAATTTCTCGTTCTATGAGCATCTGGTCAATCATGCTTTGCAAAAAAGCCTCTTTGTTCTGACGGAGGGCTTCTTCCAGATCTGCGCCCTTAAAGCTTTGTTCAATGCTTTCAGCGTAGGGGGCAAAAGCCCGGTTGAGCTCGCTTTGTGTAATGACATCGTCGTCGACGACCGCCACGATTCTGTCCACTGTTTCAGCACTTACAGGTGATGTGCAAAGGATACACACAACAAAGGCCCACAGGAGCACACGATATATTTTCACGGCGCTACCTCCTTGAATTTTAAAATGTATTTGTAGCTTATGGGCGGTATGCAATTGCTTCTCTTTTAACCACCGCCTTGAGTCTCAGCGCATCGAGCCATGCGTTGAAGGCCGCGTCCTCTTTTTTTGCCCTTATCGCGGCCATGATTTCCTCCTTGCATTCAGTAAAAGGCCTGGCACGCGCCTGCTGAATACGTGTGACTTTCACGATGTGATAGCCATACTCGGTTTGCACAACCGGGCTTATTTTATCCACCGGTAAACTGAAAAGCTGAATGTCGAGCGGCTCGGGCATCGTCCCTCGCTCAATAAAACCCAAATCGCCGCCTGCCGCCGCTTCCGGCCCGATCGAGACATCGGCTGCTACCCGGGCAAAATCCTCGCCACTGTGCAGTCTGTCGGCGGCAGCACGGGCCTGGTCCATATCCCGAAGAACAATTTGCGAGGCGCGCACGCGCGCCGGAGTTTTGCAAAACTCGGGATGATCATTGAAATAGTCCTCCGCTTCATCTTCTGAAACACGGATTGCGGCGTTTACGTCCGCCTCCACTACTTTGTCGATGAGCATTTCCTTACGCAGGCTATCGCGCCAGTCGTCATATGAAATATTCTGGCGGGCGAGCAAATCAAAAAAAATCGTGTCGTAGTCGCTGCGGATGTCGATGATTTTTTTTTCGAGCTCCGTGCTGGTGACGGAAAGGTTCAATTGTCCCGCCCGGTGGAGGATGATTTTTTCGGTGATCATCGCCTCGAGTATTTCGCTTTCCAAAAGGGCGAGCTGCTCGGGAGAAAGGTCGAACGTATCGGCGCCCAGGCGCGTCTTTCTGATTTTCAGCTCTTTTTGAAACTCATCGAGATAAATTTTGTCCCCGTTTACCGTGGCGACCAGTTTACGCTCCGCATTATTGTTCTGGCAGGCGCCGCCGGCCAGAATAAAAACCGCCGTCAGCAAAGCGCAAAGCAGGCTTACCAATCGTCGATCAAATATTTTGCATGTTTTTGAATGCATGGTTCCCTATATACCGAAGAAGGTCAGGGGGCAAGCATCTTTAGGAGCTCTTCCGCCTGTGTGAGGATTTCCGTGTCTGTGGCAGCCGTCGCAGGTAAAAACAGCTTATAGTCTGGTGTAAAGCGCAAGCCCTTAATTTTTCTCCCCGACAGGGAAACGATGCGCGAGGGGTCAATCGGGGAAGTCCGGCGGAAATACACATAAAAATACCGGCCGTCGAAGCCCATTTTTTTTGCCCGCAACGGTCTTAGTTCATTACGCAGGTTGATGACCCGCAGCAGATTGACCGCCCTGGGAGGCAGCGGCCCGTAGCAATCGGTCAGTTCTTTTTCGAGCTCACCGATTTCCTGGGCATCCACCGCGAGCGAAATCCGTTTATACAGAATCAGCCGCTGGTGGATGTCCTGGATGTAGTCTTCCGGAAGAAAGGCGGAGATGCCCAGCGATATTTCCGGAAACTCATTTTCCACCGGGGGCTTTTCCCCTTTAATTTCACTGACTGTTTTTTCCATCATTTCTGTGTAGAGCTCGTAGCCCACGGCCGAGATGTGGCCTGCCTGCGACAGGCCCAGCAGGTTGCCGCCGCCGCGAATTTCCAGATCATTGTAGGCGATGCGAAAACCGGAGCCGGGCTCGGAAAACTCCTTGATGGCCTGAAGCCTTTTCAATGCGTCGCGTGACAGCAGGGCCCCTCTGGGCAAGAGAAGATAGGCCGAAGCCTCCCGGGAGCCGCGTCCCACCCGGCCGCGGATCTGATACAGTTGAGACAGGCCGAAGCGGTCGGCACGGTTGATGATGATGGTGTTGGCCGCCGGTATATCCAGGCCCGAGCCGATAATGGTCGTACAGACCAGCACGTCGAGCTCGTGCCGAATGAAAAGTGACATGGTTTTTTCAATTTCGGCCGCTTTCATCTGGCCGTGCACCACGCCGGTGCGGGCCTCAGGTGCGAGTTTTTGCACCAGGTGGGCGATCGAGTAGATCGAGCGGACCCGGTCATGGAGAAAAAAGACCTGTCCGCCGCGCGCCAGCTCGGCTCCGATGGCCGCTGCGATGACCTCTTCATCAAACTCCAGAACGTATGT
>CAYWRV010000035.1:0-15080 GCA_964460865.1 uncultured Smithella sp.
ATTAAATGACGTCTTAAGCTTCCAGATATTTGGCGCGCAGCTCGTGATTGTCTCTCACTTCTACCGGTGCCGCCTCGCATCCGATGCAGGCTTTGGACATCAGATAAACCCGGTGCGCCAAAGACAGAGCCACTTTCATATTATGCTCCACCAGCAGAACCGACACTCCGGCTTTGTTGATCTCTTCGAGCACATTACGCACTTCCTGAACCATGATCGGCGCGAGCCCTTCCGACGGCTCATCGATGAGCAGTAGTTTAGGGTTCCCCATCAACGAGCGCCCGATGGCCAGCATTTGCTGCTCACCACCTGAAAGGCGGCCTCCGGGCTGGTGCGTACGCTCCGCCAGTTTGGGGAAGTGGTGAAAAATTCTCTCTATCGTCCACGTGTTCGGGTCATTCGGGTTTTTGATCTTGCCGCCTTTGATCCCCAGCATGAGATTGTCCAGCACAGTCAGGTCCGGGAAGATCCTTCTCTCCTCGGGAACATAGCCTATTCCCGCTCTCGCTATCTGATAAGGTGAGAGCCCCGCCATTTCTGTTCCCTGAAACAGCACAGAGCCGGAGGTAGGTTTCACCAGCCCCATAATGGTTTTCAGTGTCGTACTTTTACCCATTCCGTTTCTTCCCATCAGTGCCACCAGCTCGCCGTCGGCGATGTTGAGGCTGATTCCCTGCAGCACGTGACTCGGCCCGTAATGAGCATTCAGATCTTTTACTTGAAGTAACATATGCATTCACCTTTATGTTATTTGTGGTTTTGCGGACGCAAAAAAAACATGACGCCGGACGTGCAGCCTTCACAAAACGCCGCGCTCTTTTTTATGAGCGGCGTGACTGCCTGGAAACACGTCGATCGAACGCCTGTTATTTTAACATGCCGCTTCGTCATATCAGACCTCCAGATCGCCCAGGTAAGCGGATTTTACCTCCTGGTTGTTCCGGATCTCATCGGGTTTCCCCGTCGCCAGTATCTTGCCATAGTGCAAAACGGTGATTCTGTCGGCAAGATCGAAGACCACATCCATATCGTGTTCGATGAGCACCACCGTCTTCCCTTCCGTCATTTTACGGATCAGCCGGACCGTGTCAGCCGTCTCCTCATGTGACATACCGGCAGCGAACTCATCGAGCAGAACCAGCTCAGGATCCGTGGCCAAGGCCATGCTGATTTCCAGGGCCCTTGATTTTCCGTAAGAGAGATTACAGGCCTGCACGTCACGGTCTTCATAGAGATTTATCCTTCTTAAGAGCTCATCGGTTTCGTCGGTTATCTTCTGCATTTTATCGACCTTACGCAGAAGATTAAATCGTATCCCTTCCTTGGACAAAATAGCCAGGCGTATGTTCTGAAACGCGGTCAGCCTGGTGAAAGTACTGGTGATCTGAAATGAACGGCCGATACCGATTCTCGCCAGTTTATGAGGGGGGAAGCCGGTAATCTCTTTCCCCCTATAGAACACCTGGCCGCTGGTGGGCATATAGGTGCCGGTGATGGTATTGAAAAGTGTGGTCTTACCTGCTCCGTTGGGGCCGATCACAGCATGTTTTTCGCCTTCTTGTATTTGCAGATCGACCCCGAACAGAACTTTCAGCGGGCCGAAGCTATGCTGTAGATTTTTTGTTTCCAGGACGTTCATGTTGTCTTCTCCTCCTCTCGCTTGCTCGTGCGGGCTTTGAGCTTATTGGCTAATTTGTCAAACACTCCCATAAAGCCTCCCGGCAGGAACATAATCACCAGGACGAGCACAATACCCATGACCAATTCCGTACTTTCTGTGTAGCGCAGGACCAGTTCGTCCACCAACTGAAAGATCGCCGTGCCCAGCATCGGACCGAAAAAGTAGCCCACTCCTCCGATCATGATATAAATCATCGGCGAAAAGGCCATCCAGATCCCCAGCGAACCGTCCGCCGATACCAGGTTATGCGAAAGGCCATACAGTGAACCGGCGACGCCGGCGAACAAGGATGCGGCCACATAAATTACCGCTTTTGACTGAGGTATCTTATATCCCAGGTATGCGATCCTCATATCGTTGTCGCGAATGCCGACCTGAACCTGTCCGAAGGGTGTTTTGGTAAAATACCACATCAGAAAGACGCACAAGATCAGTATCACCATCGCGATGTAATAGAAGTTTTCAGGCGAGCTTTTCAGGCTTTCTGTAAAAATGCCGGGGATTGGAAAGTTGCCGATTCCGTCTTCGCCACCGGTGATCGTGTAAAGTTTCAGCGCCATTACATACATGAGCTGGCCGAAAGCCAGATGCAACATGGCAAATGCCGTCCCGCTCACCCGCGTGACCAGCGGGCAGAGAATCAGCGCCAAAAGTACTGCCGCCCCTGCCCCGATACCGATCGCCGGTATAAGGCCGATACCTTCGATATGCCTCAGCGCCAGGGCCGTGCCATAACCGCCGAAACCGAAAAACATGGAATGGCCGAAACTCAAAAGTCCCGTATAACCCATCAGCATGTTCAACGAAATCGCGTAAACGGAAAATATTGCAAACGT
This sequence comes from uncultured Smithella sp., assembly GCA_964460865.1. Classification (GTDB taxonomy): domain Bacteria; phylum Desulfobacterota; class Syntrophia; order Syntrophales; family Smithellaceae; genus UBA8904. The sequence continues at coordinate 2,518 of CAYWRV010000035.1, forward strand.
CACTACCATATTGGTGTAGTATACCCCGAACAGACTGGGAAAAAACGCCAGAAATGCGAATAACACCAGCCATAGAGCGATATTTCTCATTGTTTTATTCATAGTCGCTACCCCTTTGTCCCGAAGAGTCCAACAGGCTTAATCGCCAAAACGATGGCCATAAAGATAACCATCAGGACCGGCGCGAATTGAGACACAAACTGGACGCCATATGAGCTCAAAAACCCGAAGACAATGGAAACGATAAAAGCCCCGGGCAGACTTCCCAGGCCTCCCGTAACACAGACGATAAATGCGTCCATCCCCACCTGATCAGACAGGCCTGGAAACACGGTCAGAATAGGCGCAATGGCCACACCCGCCACTCCCGCCATCCAGGTGCCGATGCCGAAAACGAACATGAACACCAGGTTGATATTGATTCCCAGAGCGTTCACCATATCGCGGTCGGAAACAGCCGCCCGGACGATCTTGCCCAGACGCGTCCTGTAGAGAAGAAGCAGCATGAAAATTAGAATTGCCACGGACAGACCGATCACAAACAGACGATAAATGGGATAGGAAACCCCGAATAGATTTACCATTCCCTGAAGCTGCTCGGGAACAGGCAACGGCTTGTTTTCCGTGCCCCAGATCATCTTGATCACCGCCACGATAACGCTTCCTATTCCCATGGTCAGGATCAGCTCGCCGAAATGACCGACATTTTTTGCGTAGCGCAGAAATACCCGCTCCATCACGATGCCCACTATGGCAACCAGCACAGGACCTATCAAGAGCCCCAGCCAGAAGTTGCCGGTGAGAGTGACCACCGCGTAGCAAAGGTACGCGCCCAGCATAAAAAACACCGCGTGCGCCAGGTTAAGAATGCCCATCATCCCGAAGATGATGCTCAACCCAGAGGCGATCAGAAACAAGATCATCCCGTAGGCTATCCCATGGATTCCCTGGGATATGTACATTGACAAAGTTGGATCCATATTTAACTCCTTTCCGGTTACTTACAATATTTGATTCTGTTATTCCGACAACCAGTAGCTGGACAAAGAGAGTCACTCGGACAAACAGGCGGCCACCAGCCCGGCACGGGTTTGATCGCCTGGGCATCTGCTGCAGGACAAGTATCTAATCTCGTCGAAATTATTGCCCATGTTTTAAAAAAAGACTCAAAGGCAATGGGCGATTTTTTGTAAGAACTGCCTTGTTCCTGACGAGGGCGTCGAATAAACGTATGGGCAGCGGGACTGGCAATGCGGTAACGTGGCAACGTGACGTTTACATACCCTGCCGCCTCCCGGAGGTTAACACAAGTCGTCATGGGAGTATCAGGCGAAACAGGCAAAGGAATATTTATTTTCATATTTTTGGCTCCCGACGCTTAAACGGCATGCTGCTTGCTTATTAAGCCCGCCAATTCCGATCAATTTAGAGTCGCTCCCGTTATTTAAGAGCGGACGCTCGTTTTTTCTGCAACGGCCTCTATCACGACTATCTCGGCCATGCAAGATAAATTCTTTTTTGTTTTTTGCCACACCTTGTCGTTTTCATAACACCTTGATGATATTTAGTATTCCATGATGAATATATTGCCATTGTCATTTCCGCGCGGGCGCTCGTTTTTTTATCCGTTCGTTTTTTGTTTTTTGTTTCGGTTAAAATTGTATTCATTATTTACTTTCGGGAAAATTTGTTGTAAAAGTCATTTAAATAATGGTTTGCGGTTGTTTTGAAAAACGCTTCTCACGCTCGCAATGGCCCTCAATGACGATGAAAAGAAAAAACACAAACAAAGCGGAGCTTCTTCTTCCCCTGACGGCACTTAGCAAAATAAAAAATGAAAGTCTCGTCAAGCAAAGGCAATCGATGATCGCCAAAAAAGCCGCGTCCGTATTTATCAAAAAGGGTTACGAAAACACGACGATTCGCGACATTGCAAAAGCCACAGGACTGGCGATGGGTAATCTATACGACTATATCCAAAAGAAGGAAGATATCCTGTGTCTAGTGTTCGATTTATATCATCAGGTTGTGGAAGACTCGCTCATGAGACCGGAAATCACCTCCATTGGCGACCCGATCGAGCAGATGCAGGCCATTATAAAAATGGGCCAGAGTAATGTCCGTAAATATCGTGATGAAATAATGCTTATGTATCGTCTTTCGCATCTTCTTCCGCCTGCCTATCTCAAACGCGTTTTGGTCAGAGAGCGCGGCCATATCAGGCAAATGGAAACCTACATAAAAAACGGCATCAAAAAAGGAGCATTCAAGGTAAAAGATCCCTACTTCACCGCCAGTATGCTTTTCACTCTGCAGGCAAGTCTGGCCACACGCGGATGGACCTTTGAGCGAAAACATTCCAAAAAAAAGGTCGACAATCTGATGAGCGACGTAATCATGAAAAGCCTCCTGGGCTAGACGCAAAGCAAACCGGGGCATTAAGGATTGCTTAATTCTTGTTATGCATGAAACACTTTACAACAATAAACGCTTCCCGCTGGTTCTGATACTGCCGTTATTTTTCAGATGAATTATTTTCCAGCCACACAAAAGACATGGCTCTTTATTAACTGACAGGCGCTTAGTTCTTGCCACAAGCGCTAATCTGCCAAGTGCTTTCGTGTCGAAGGGTTCGACGCAACTTTTTTTGAAACAAAATACTTTAAATCGAGAGAAGGAGGAAGAAATGAAGAAGAACAGGATTTTAATACTTTTGAGCTGTGTCTTGGCGCTTTTGCTCTGGTCGGCCGGAAATCCTGCGGTCTCCGGGGCGACAAAAGGCTGGGACGCAAACCCCAAGGCCGCCTTTGATGCCGGCAAATTGTCGGACATGTCCGACTTCGACCCTGCCACCTGGAAAGGGCCGGAAGGTGATGTTATCAAGATCGCCTACGTCAACGCATTTTCAGGGCCGGCAGCCATAAACGGCTATCTGCATTTCGCGCCGATTGCCTTTGCCGCACACGATATCAACAAACGCGGCGGAATCTGGGTGGATGGCAAAAAGAAACTGGTCACGGTAATTAAAGCCGATCATCAGTCAAAGCCGGACATCTGTAAAAAGGTCTGTGAGAGACTGGTTCTCCAGGATAAAGTTCACGTTCTGATGGGCACGTCCGGCAGCAATCTGATGAAGATCATCAATGAAGTGGCAAACAAATATAACGTCATATCGGTCAACGAGGGAGCGCTCGCCGACGACCTGATGGACGCCACCAACTTCGGGCGAAACTCCTTCATGCCTTCACTTTCCACCGAACCGGTCGGTCGCGGTCTGGCCTATTACTACGGCCAGATTAGAAAAAAAGAGAAAAAGTTTTACATTCTCTGCCAGGACTACTCTTTCGGCCGCGGCCTTGCCGAGGGCTTTAAAACAGGCTTGAAGGAGTACTTTCCCGAAGCGCAGGTCGTCGGTGAAGACTATCACAAGCTATTCCTGACGGATTTTGCCCCCTATATGGAAAAGATCAAAGCCTCGGGGGCGGAGGTCATCTACACGGGCGACTGGACGCCAGACTCCGGAAACATGCTCAAGCAGGCAAGACAAATGGGCATTAAGCTGCCGTTTGCCAATCTTTTCATGAACGAGCCCAACGAGCTGCATGACGTCGGCGTGGAAGGCACGAAAGGCCTCGTCAACATCGACCAGCAGGATACTTTCCCGATGTTTAAAGAACCGGGACGCGCCAAGCTGCACAAAGCCTGGCATGACCAGTGGAAGACATGGAAGACCAAGCCTTTCAATACTTTCCTGTTTGAACATGCGAATTCAAATCTCGGCGCATATATGATGCACACTTACTGGCTTTTGAGCGTCATCGAACGGGCAAAAAGCGTCAAACCCGAAGAGATCATCAAGGTCTGGGAGGGAGATACTTACCGCTATGCCAACGGCAAGGTCGTGAAAATGAGGGCCTGCGACCACAAGGCGATCCAGGACCTGCTCGTTTCGGAATTCGTAGGACCCGAGGATCAGAAAGTCTCTTTCAATATTCCACCTTATTATTTCTTTAAGGGCTGCTCTGCCCAGGGACCCGGTTATGTAATTCCGGCGGAAAAGGTCTTGCCCCCGATGGACCCGAATCTGGAACGCTGCAAAGGGAAAAACGGCTGGGGAGAATAAAACTCTGAAGCGTTGATCAACCTGAGGCCGGGCCTTATTGCCCGGCCTTTTTTGTTGCCATTTTAATCGCCATTTTAATCTCTGTAAAAAGACAAAATGCCGCGTCTGCCCGGTGCCACACAATGTTTAGCTGCACCACCGGCTACATTTCCGGCGCATCTCCAAAGCAAGTAGCGTATTGGACACCCGGGAAGATTATATAAGATACAACAGATGTTTTTTATTGTTTTATCCTCCCGTCCATACTATAAAAGCCGGCACACAAAAATGCCGGGCCACAACCGGGCGGTATCCGCCGCCTGCGGAGGATTTTATGAAAGGTAAATACATTCTCTCACTGGATCAGGGAACGACAAGCTCGAGGGCGATTCTTTTTGATGATGAAGGACAGATAATTAAAACCGCCCAGAAAGAGTTTACGCAATTCTATCCGAAAGCCGGCTGGGTGGAACACGATCCCATGGAAATCTGGGGTTCGCAAAGCGGCGTGGCCAGCGAACTTCTGGCCACGACCGGCATTGCCGCCGAGGAAATCTCCGCCATCGGTATCACCAACCAGCGGGAAACGACCATCGTCTGGGACAGGCATACCGGCAGGCCGGTTTATAACGCCATCGTGTGGCAGTGCCGCCGGACGGCCGACATCTGTAACGAGTTGAAGTCGGCGGGCCTGGCGCCTTACATTATGGAAAATACCGGCCTGGTGCCGGACGCTTATTTTTCCGCCACCAAGCTCAAATGGATTCTGGACAACGTCCCGGGCGCACGCGAAAAGGCTGCCGCAGGCGATCTTCTTTTCGGCACGGTGGATACCTGGCTCATCTGGAACCTGACCCGGGGCAAGGTACACGTCACTGATTTTTCCAACGCATCACGCACCATGCTCTATAACATTCATTCCCTCAAATGGGACGAGCATATTTTGGCAAAACTCGATGTCCCTGCCGCGATGCTTCCGCAGGTGCTACCATCGAGCTGTGTGTACGGCCACACCGACGCGCGGCTCTTCGGCGCGGAGATACCCATCGCCGGAGATGCAGGCGATCAGCAGGCGGCACTCTTCGGGCAGGCCTGCTTCACACCGGGGATGGTCAAAAACACCTACGGCACAGGCTGCTTCATGCTCATGCAAACAGGCGAAAAAGCGGCCCGCTCCGAAAACGGTCTTTTGACCACCATCGCCTGGGGCATCGATGGAAAAGTCTGCTACGCACTGGAGGGAAGTATTTTTATTGCCGGGGCGGCCATTCAGTGGCTGCGCGACTCGCTTCGTGTTATCTACGATGCGCGCGACAGCGAATACTTCGCTCAAAAAGTTCCTGATTCAGAGGGCGTCTATGTGGTGCCCGCCTTCACGGGGCTTGGCGCTCCCTACTGGGACATGTATGCCAGAGGAGCGATACTGGGGATCACGCGCGGAACCACCCGCAACCATATCATCAGGGCCACGCTGGAATCGATCGCCTATCAGACACGCGATGTGCTGGAGCTGATGCAGGCCGAATGCGGCCTGGAGCTCGGCGAGCTTCGTGTGGATGGCGGCGCCTCAGCCAATAACTTTTTGATGCAGTTTCAGGCGGATATTCTCGACGTGCCGGTCGAACGCCCGCAGATTATTGAAACAACCGCGTTGGGGGCCGCCTGCCTGGCGGGACTGGCCGTCGGTGTCTGGAAAAACCGCGAAAGTCTGGCCGGGCAGCGTAAGGTGGACCGCAGATTCAAGCCGCAGATGACCCCGGAGGGCCGCGACAGGCTCTACGGTAAATGGAAAAAAGCTGTCGCGCGAAGCGCTGCGTGGGAGGAAGAAGAGAAAGATTAAAAGAAGGCAGGGAAACTTTTAACACATAAGAAGACTAGCGGATGATTAAAACAGACGTCATCATTATAGGTGGAGGGGCCACCGGCTGCGGGATCGCCCGCGATCTGGCACTGCGCGGTATTCCCCACTGTCTCATCGAAAAGGGAGATTACGCGGCCGGCGCCACCGGCGCCTGTCACGGGCTTTTGCACAGCGGCGGACGATATGTCATCTCCGACCCGATCTCCGCGCGCGAATGTTATGACGAAAACATGATCCTGCGCCGCATCGGCGAGAAATGCGTGGAAAACACAGGCGGTCTGTTTGTGCGTCTGCCGGGCGATTCCAAAATATTCCGGGAACGCTTCCTGAGAAGCTGCGATGAAATCGGCATCCCGACGGAAGTCATCTCCTCTACACGCGCTCTGGAGCTGGTTCCGGCACTGAATCCGGAAATCGAAGAAGCGATCCGCGTTCCCGACTGCTCGATCGACCCTTTCCGTTTGTGCATGCTCAACATGAAAACATCACAACTCAAGGGAGGACTCAGTTTCACACGCCACAGGGTCATCGATATCATGAGGTCGCACGGCCGCTGCACCGGCGTCAAAGTGATGGACACGGGCACAGGCGAACAACAAGAAATATTCGGCAACGTCATCGTGAACGCCACGGGCGCCTGGGCGAATGCGGTAGCCAAATTGGCGGGCTCTGAAGTACCGCTCACCTTATCCAAAGGATCGCTCGTCATCACCAACCACCGGCTGACCGACATGGTCATCAACCGCCTGCGGCCGGCCTCCGACGGAGACATCATCGTTCCCAATGAAGCAGTCTGCCTGGCCGGCACCACTTCGCTTGCCGTCGAGGATCCGGATAAAATAAGCATTGAGCCAATCGAGGTGGACACCATCATCGGCGAGGCGGGCCGGATGATTCCGCATTTCAACCGCACCAGGATCATCCGGGCTTTTTCAGGCGTACGTCCCCTGCTTAAATCACAAAAGCTTGACAGCCGTGAGATATCCCGCGGCTTCCAGATCATCGACCATCAAAACGGTATGTACAGTATCGTCGGGGGGAAGCTCTCCACTTTCCGCCTCATGGCGGAAAAAATGGTGGACACCATCATGAATGCCTTCAACCTGAAAAAAGAATGCGAAACGGCATATCAACCGCTCGACGGTCAGGAGGAGCTAAGCGGCTACCCTCTGTCCAAACGCCTGGCAGACATGAAAAACATCGTCTGCGAATGCGAGCTCGTCACACGCCGGGACGTGGAAAAAATCATCGAACAGACCAGGACCAGGCACGTCGGGGATATCTCACACCGGACACGCCTGGGCATGGGGCCCTGCCAGGGCGGCTTTTGCACCTTTCGCGCACTGGGGATCATGCATGATATGGAGATACTCTCGCCGGAGCAATCCCTCGGGGCGCTGCGCGATTTTCTCCAGCGACGCTTCCGGGGTATCCGCCACGCCCTGTGGGGAGATCAGCTCCGCGAAGAGCAGCTTGTGGAATATATCTATCTGGGCATTCTGGCTTTGGGGCACACAATTGAGCATCATTGAGTATGACGTCATCGTAATCGGAGCCGGCGTGGCAGGCCTTACCGCCGGGACGCTTCTGGCGGAAAAAGGCCTGAAAGTGGCACTGGTCACCTCCGGCGAGCCGACAGCCTGTCTCTCTACAGGCTGCATCGATTTTTGCTCGGGCAAAGACAACCCCGAAGAGGCGATTGCCGGTCTACCAGCCCATCACCCTTTTCATCTGGTTACCTCAAAGCAGATCAATGATGCAGCGGACGACTTCAGGCGCAAGATGGCCCGGGCGGGCCTTTCCTATTGGGGTGACACGAGCCGTAGCCGGCTGGTCCTGTCCGCCATCGGCACTTTTAAAACCACCTGCCTGGTGCAGGAAACCATGCAGGCCTCACCTCAGAACGAACAGGAAAAAATTCATATCGTAACTTTTGCCGGACTGAAGGATTTTTATCCCGGCTACATTATCGCCCGTCTGAAAAACGCCTCCTTTTCCACCTTCGATGCGGGAATCTCCACCACTATGGGTATTGCCTCTCTCTTTGAAGACGAAAGCTTTCTGGAAACATTCCTGTTGTGGCTGGAAAAACAAAACATCCGCGAAGACAAGATCGCTGTGCCGGCCGTGCTGGGGCTGGAATCCGCCGCTGCCATCAAAAACAAGATCGAGCAACATATGGAGAGGCCGGTATTTGAAATACCCACCATCCCCCCTTCCATGCCCGGCCGCAGGCTGTTTAACTGTATGAAAGACTGCTTCCGCCGCGCCGGCGGCGTTATTTACTGGGACTGGCAGGCCACCGGCGCTGAAAAATCCGGCCGTGTCATTGAAGCAGTCTTCACGGAATCTCAGGGCAGGCCCAACAGTCTCAATGCCAAAGCATTCGTTCTGGCCGCAGGCTCGTTTGTCGGCGGCGGCCTGCGTGCTGACCATCATGGAATTTCCGAAAACATTTTCGATCTTCCTGTGCTCACCGCCGGCAAACGCCGGGAGTGGTTCGATCAGGACTATTTTTCACTGAACCATCGTATAAGCAGGGCCGGGATTGTCGTTGACGAATCATTCCGGGCAGTGGAGAGCCCCTGGGATAATCTCTACATCTGCGGAGCCATCCTCGCCCATGTGGAGGCGCTGAAAAACGGCTGCGGCCACGGCTTTGCCCTGGCCACCGCCAGAGCGGCTGCTGAAAGCCTCCTGGAGACGCGCCGATGAAATTCGAGCATTGCATCCGCTGCACCATCTGCGTGGAAAACTGTCCGGTCTTCCGCGTCAATCCGGACTTTCCCGGCCCCAAGCAGGCCGGCCCGGATGCACAGCGCTTCCGCAGCGAAAAGGACAAGACTGTTGACCACTGGGTGATGCTCTGCAGCCAGTGTAAAAGATGCGACATGGCCTGTCCCAGCGGTGTGGAGCCTGCCGGAATAATTTTACGTGCACAACAACGCTACGGCATTGAACACCCGCGCACGGCGGCACATCTGCTGTTTGCCAACAACTATTATCTGTCGCGCCTGGGGTCTGTCACGGCGCCGTTTGCCAACCTTATTACCGCCACCGGTATCGGTAAAAAAATCCTGCAGCGGGCGGGAATTACAAGCTACATCCCCTTTCCCGAATTCAGCTTCAGGACAATGAAGAAGCAAAACAAGCCGGCAAGCCCGGGAAGGAAAAAAGTCGCTTTCTTCTATGGGTGTTTCATTAATTTTTACCGTCCGGACATAGGCGCGAGAATTATCCGCCTTCTGGAGTCTTTTAACATTGACGTGGTTCTGCCCCCTCAATGGTGCTGCGGCCTGCCAGCGCTGGGTAACGGTAATCTGGCGCTGGCACGCCATTTCGCCGAAAAAAATGTCGCCTCGCTTTCCGCCTATGTGGACGCGGGCTATGATATCGTCTACAGCTGCACCTCGTGCGGCCTGTGCCTGCTAAACGATTATCAGGGCATCATGGAAATTCCGCGTGCAAAAAAAATTGCGGAAAACTCCTATGACCTTCACGAATACATTCTCAGACTCGTTATTGAAAAAAACATCCGGCCTGACTTCCGTGCCGTGGAAAGATCTGTGGCCTATCATATCCCCTGCCATCTACGGGCGCTGAAAATAGGCTATCCGGCTGCAGAGTTGATGAAAATGATCCCCGGCGTCGAGTGCCATATTCTCGATGACGCCTGTTGCGGCCTGAGCGGCAGCTACGGATTTAAAAAGACCAACGAGGCAACCGCCGTGCAGCTGGGCGGCCGGGCCGTTTCCCTCATCCGCAAAACAGACTCATCCGCCATCGTGTCGGATTGCGGATCATGCCGCATGCAGCTGGGCGGGCTCTCCGGTATGGATGCCTTCGATCCGGCGGAAATCATCTGCGAGTCGCTGGGGATAGCTCCCAGATGGAAAAATTCAAAAAAGAATAAAAAGAAAAAAGAGACCGGCCGTGTCGCTGCTTTTTAGTGAACGACTGATACTTGACAGAGTCCATCTTCCATGCAGCTTTATTTTTAAACTGACAAACCAAACAAATACCGGTTTAGCTTTATGACACGACAAAACATGCTTCTAGGAAAGAGTTACAAAATGCACAAACTCATCATAGCCTCCGCGGGTTTTCTTCTTTTGTCCGCCTCCATCCTTTGGGCATCATCCGTAATGGCGGGGAATAAACCTCCCGCGCCTCATGGACAGATGATTCTGGAGGCGGTGAGAATCAGCTCTCCTGTCACTTTCTGCGGCGAGCCTGTGCCGCTGGACAATCCCGATGTGCGGGAGAGGCTGGAGAGGGAACTTGTCATTGCGCTGGACAGCTCAGACAGCGTTATTATGTGGCTGAAGCGCTCCAACCGCTATTTTCCGGAAATAGAAAAAACGCTCAAATCTCTGAACCTTCCTGATGATCTGAAATATATCGCTATCGCGGAAAGCTCCCTGAGGCCACACGCCTATTCTCCCAAAGGGGCTGCCGGTTACTGGCAGTTTATCGAAGACACGGGTCTGAAATACGGCCTCCAGATCACAAATAACATTGATGAGAGAAGAAACTTCCAGCGGGCCACCGGGGCTGCCCTGGCCTACCTGCGTGATCTGTACGCTCTTTTCAACTCCTGGACACTGGCTGCTGCCGCCTACAACATGGGTGAGGACGGGCTGGGGGCGGAAATCCTCGTTCAGCAAGTACATGACTACTATCGCCTTCATTTAAATCAGGAAACAAGCAGATATATTTTCCGTATCCTCGCGGCAAAAATCATCCTCTCCGACCCGGCCAGATTCGGCTACGCTCCACTTAGCCATGATCTGTACCATCCCATACCTGCCGACACGGTGGAAATTAAAACCAGCCGGTCTGTGCCACTGCACATTATCGCCCAGGCCGCCAAAACCTACTTCAAAGTCATCAAAGATTTAAACCCGCAGATAATAAGATACCATCTCCCCGCCGGAAACTTCCTGATTCAGGTTCCCCGGGGAGCGGCAGGTGGTTTTTCGCAGCGTTTCGAAAAACTGGAAAAACAGTGGGCGGCGCAAAAAGACAAGTATCTTTATACGGTGCAAAAAGGGGACACTCTAACAGGAATCGCCGCACGCTTCAACGTGCCCTACAGGGCGCTACTGATCTGGAATGAAATAACGGGCGGCAAAAAAATAATGCCCGGCGAGAGGCTCTACATCTTTATGGATTCCGCCTACAATAGAAGTCCTCTGGAAGACAGCGGCATTGACATTGCGACAGACTGACCCCAACATTAATGAGTGATTAACCCATCATGAAAAATACAGCCACAATCAAAAAGATACCGGCTCTGAAGCCGCCAGGACATTTGTGCCAACGATATATTAAATGCGCAAATAAATAACCGGGAAATTGGAACCAACAATGAAAAACAATTTCAGAATAATATTTGACTCACTCATGCCGGTGCTCCTGTGCGCCTGCCTGCTCTGGACTGCCGGCTGCTCGGTTAAAAAAACACTCACAACCTTACCTGATGACCGCACTGAAGGTGTCTTCCAAAAAGCGGTCATTCACGGCTTCGATGCAGACAGGGATGTGGCCGAAGCTATTCCCTCAGCCGCCACCCTCTGCGAAAATGCCGCCTTCGAAGAACTCCTGCAAATCGGCTCTTTCGCGATGATCGTCAAAGCCTCTTCACCTGCGTCGGTGCGCGAGCCGGCAACTGTTATCGTGAAGGTGCGGCTGACTTACAGCGATACAATAAGCCGTGTGCGCACTAAAGCAAAAACCGGCACACAGATGATTGTGGCCGAAGTGCGTCTCATTGATGCGGCAAACGGCAAAACTTTTCACAGCGAGTATGTACCCGCAGATGACACAGGATCATCTTCTTTGGCCGGCAATCCCGCCGGGCTGGGAAAACTTGTTGCCCGCCACATCTGCCGCGTCGTGCATAATCAATAAAACGACAGTCGGCCCGGACGGGTCACGCCCCGCAAAAACAGTATCATGTCTTCGGGTAAATGACGCAAACAAAAGTATGAAAGGAGAAAAGCATGGATAAAAAAATAATTTCATCCGCCAAAGTCCGGCCGGCCGGCCCTTATTCCCCGGCTGTTGCGGCCGGAGGATTTGTTTTCCTGTCGGGGCAGGTGGCCACAGACCCGGCCACCGGCAAATTGATCATGGAAATCGAACCCGCCTGCCGACAGCTTTTGGAAAACATCAAGGCTTTTTTGGAAGAGCTCGGCCTGTCACTTGATCATGTAGTTAAAACCACCGTTTTTTTGAAAGACATGAACGATTTTCCCGTCATGAACAAAATCTATGCCGACTTTTTTCCCGAGTCCCCGCCTGCCCGTTCCACTGTGGAAGTGTCCGCCCTGCCGGGCGGTGCCCCGCTGGAAATAGAGATGATTGCTCTCAGATAGTTACAAAAACGGCGCTGCCTCATCAGAGGCAACGCCGTGACGTTAACAATGGTTCAGGCACTCCCTAAGCGGGAGGCTCTTCGTCAGGCGCTCCGGCGGCCGATGCGCAGCTTCCTTGTCATAATAAGCGAAAGCAAAACAAAAAACACAATAACAAGCAGTGCGACCGACCAGCCGCCGTGCAGCGTGATATAGGCGGCGCCGACGAGCGGCATCAGGG
>CAYWRV010000036.1:0-14961 GCA_964460865.1 uncultured Smithella sp.
TGTCTGTAACTTGCCATTTTAACTGATTATTATTTTTTCTGCTGTCAAACTCGGGTCAACAAGGAGTTCCCCGAAGCTCTGGAGGTTTACCGCAAGTCGCTTTTAATCAATCCCTTCCACGAGGAAACAAACTTCAATCTGGCCTCCCTGCAGTATGCTCTTTTCCGCGTCTGGCCGGAAAGCGCCGGGCTCGATGAAATCATCAGCAGGCTGAATTTCATCATTTCATTAAACCCCTTCCATCACAAAGCTGAAAAGCTTCTGGACAGGATTCAGCAAGAGAAACAAAAACAACTCTTATCTTAGGCATTGCCCCGTAAGAAGACAGGCCTCGGCGGCACAGCGTCTGCGGACCGTAAGTAAACAGGCAGGACTTTTTGTACATCTAAAAGGTTGCGCTCGCGGTACTTCTCCAGCGCCAGCAGACCTGCCGCCGCGGCACGGATGAACTGAAAATCGGCGGACATGATCTTATTTTGCCCCGGAGCGGAAGAAATCAGCTGGGCATATTTTTGAGCACCATCGCCCACATAAGTGACTTCTTCATAGGGGCATTCAGAAATTATCTGCGGCGCTGCCGCCATCTCCTGGCTCAGCGGAAGCAACCGTCCCCTTGCATCGGTACGGAAATAGGCAAGATAAACCTGCCCGCGCCCAGCATCCATCATCGTCCCGATTACGTTTCGGCAGTTACGTGCGTTCATCGCCAGGCACTGAAGAGATGAGAGCCCCGCGGCCGGCCTGCCGGTGGCCATCATTAATCCCTTCAGTGTTCCAACACCGATGCGCAAACCGGTGAAAGAACCAGGCCCCAGCGAGCAGGCAAAAAGGTCGATCTGTCTTATATGAGTGCCGCTGCTGGCGCATGCCCGCTCTATTGCGGGCAAAAGCAGCTCTGAATGGTTGCGTCCCGAGTTTATCGTCACCTCATAGACGATATTTTCGTCGTCGAGCAGGGCAACGGAGGCTGTTTTTGAAGATGTGTCAAAGGCGAGAGTGAGCATACTATTTGAAAAAATTTAACACATCATTGACCAGCTTGATGTCGAGTCTTTCAATGTCGATCATGATGACAAACAGCATCAGCATCAACAAAACAACAAAACCTATCTGTGTGGACCATTCCCTCACTTTCTTCGGAACCGCTCGTCTGGTCACTATTTCGTAGAGGTAGAAAAGGACATGCCCTCCGTCCAGAACAGGGACCGGGAATAGATTGATTACACCCAAATTTATGGAAAGAACCGCCATGAAAATAATGAAATTGACGACGCCTTCTCTTGCCTGCTTGCCGGCGGTTTGTGCAATAAAAATAGGTCCCCCCAATGTCCGCGGGGACACAACGCCTTCAATCATTTTTATGACTACCACCACTGTCAGCTTGCTGAATTCCCATGTTCTGGCCAGCGAAGAGACAACAGCAGCGGCAGGATTCTTTCTTTCAATTGCCTCGCCTGTTTCCGGATTGAGCCCAATGGCGGCTGTTTGATTTTTAACTGCCCCGCGAATTTCAGGCTCTCGTTCAAGGGTCAGAGTTGTTATCTTACCGGCCCGCAGAACTTCAAACGGCACCGCGGAAGCCCGGGGGTGTTCAAGACTTTTCTCGATATCTTCCCAGGAAAATACTTTTTTCCCGGTAACCGATATTATTTTATCACCCGCCAGAAAACCCGCCTTTTGTGCAGGCGTGCCCGGCTTAATTTCTCCGACAACAGTGTGAATGCTTCCCGCAGCCTGTATTCCAATGAGATAAACATCGACTTCCTGGCCGATGAGATTCTTTTCCCGGGAGAGTTTCGGCTTTAAAATAAACCCTTTGTCCTCTTCACCCCTGCGGACGACTACGTGCAGTTCCCGGCCTTCAGAAGAGGAGACAGCAGGCCTTATCTCGTCCCAGTAGGTAATTTCCCGATTGTTTATGGAAATTATTGCATCCCCTTTGATTATCCCCGCTTCCGCCGCCGCCGAACCTTCCGTTACCTCGCCCACAGCCGCCACTATATTGCTCATCGGCGCAATACCCAAACGGTAGAGAGGTTCTTCCTTACCAAAGATGTTCTTTATGCTGGAAAGAACCGGCCTGGCCGTAAAAGTTTGTTCCTCTGCACCCCGGCTGGCGGTTATCGTGATTTCCCTTCCCTTGGAGTCCTGTACGATTTTTTCGATTTGGGTCCAGTAATTTATCTTTCGTCCATCAATTGAAGTTATTCTATCTCCCGTCGTGATGCCGGCAATCTGCGCTGCCGAACCCGGCTGCACAATTCCGACAACCGGTGCGAGATTCGGCACTCCGTAGACAAATACAATGGAAAAAATAATGACGGCCAGCAAAAAATTGGAAAAAGGCCCGGCAAGTACAATAAGCAGGCGCTTCCACGGGGGCTGGGCCAAAAATGCTCGTTTTTCGTCTTCCGGCGAAAGACCCTCCGTATCAGTATCTCCGAGAAGTTTTACATACCCGCCCAGGGGAATCCAGGACAGCACATATTCGGTTTCTCCGATTTTTTTGCCGATGATTTTACGTCCAAAGCCCAGGGAAAACTTCTCCACGCCTATACCACAGGCGCGTGCAACTGAAAAATGTCCCAGTTCGTGAACAAAAATCAGTATTCCAAGTAAAATAACAAAAGATATTAAAGTTACCAATCGGTTATCCTCTTTTCATCCGCATAATCAACTCACCCGCCTCACGCCTGGCCTCACTGTCGGCCTCCAGAATATCCGCAAGTGACGGTTTTTCAATTACCGGACATCTGCTTATCACCTGTGATATTACCTCCGGTAGTTCAACAAAGCGGATTTTTGCCTCCAAAAATGCGGCCACTGCCACTTCATTGGCGGCGTTCATCACGGCAGGCGCCGTCCCTCCCCTGCGCCCTGCATCAAAGGCCAGCCCCAGACAGGGAAAACGGTTCAGGTCGGGCTTATGAAAAACCAGACTCCCCTCACTGGAGAGGTCAAGCGGGGGCAAATCATTTGTTATCCGCCGTGGATAGGAAAGGGCATAGGCAATGGGGATACGCATATCGGCAATACCGAGCTGTGCCAGAACCGACCCGTCAATCATTTCCACCAGCGAATGAACAATACTCTGCGGATGAATTAAAACATCAATGCGGGAAATGTCCACATCAAAAAGCCATCTTGCCTCAATTACCTCAAGGCCCTTATTCATCAGAGAGGCGGAATCGACGGTTATTTTCTTACCCATCCTCCAGCGTGGATGACGAAGAGCCTGAGCCGGAGTCACTTTTTTCAAAGCAGCCCCGGTCAGATTATAAAATGGACCTCCCGAAGCGGTCAGCACCAGCCTTTTAAGCAGGTCTTTTTTCTGCCCGGACAGGCATTGGAAAATCGCGCTGTGCTCACTGTCCACCGGCAGAATCATGACTTTCTTGCTTTTCGCTTTTTTGGTCACTATCTGCCCTGCCGCCACCAGAACTTCCTTGTTGGCCAAAGCGATATCCTTGCCTGCATCGATGGCTGCCAGGGTTGGCTTCAAGCCGGCCGCACCGGAAATGGCGGAAAGGACGATGTCAGACGATGCTAAAGCTGCAGCTTCCTCCAGACCCGCTTCACCCCATACGACCCTGGTTCGTGATCTCCCTATAAGGATCTTCAACTTTTGGGCACCCTGCCTGGTCTGGCAGGCGGCCATGTGGGGCTTAAATTGGTCAATTTGGCGGGCAAGCTCTTTTATGTTAGTACCGGCTGCCACAGCGGTAACCTTGAATTTTTCCGGGTTTTTGGCAACAATATCAAGGGCGGCCCGTCCTATGGAACCGGTAGATCCAAGAATGGTAATCTTTTTCATCAGCCAATCACAAAAACACGGTAGTAATAAACGAATGGAGCAACAAAAATCAAACTGTCAAGTCTATCGAGCAAGCCCCCGTGGCCGGGCAGGAGCGAGCTCGCGTCCTTGCGCCCGTAGTGCCTTTTTATCGCGGACTCACCGAGGTCACCCAGCTGGCCGATAATGCTGCCGGTAAAACCGACAATTACAAAATGAAAAACGGCAATCGATGACAGGAAAAAAAATCCGTAAAGAAAAGCCGCCAGTGTAGATCCTGCGATCAGCCCGATGGTGCCTTCGACCGTTTTACCGGGACTTACCGCGGGGATCAGTTTTCTTTTTCCAAGAGATTTGCCGACATACAAAGCGACAGTATCACCGATGATTGCAATCACGAGAACCAGAATAATCCAGTAGATCCCCTCTTCGAGCTTACGCAGCAAAATGAAATGTGAAGTCAGGAACGATACATACACCACGCCCAAAACGACTTTGGCCACATTCATAACATCGAGAGTCTTCTCGGTGACTTTCCACATAAATATGATGAAAGTGCCCATGACCATGAAAGCGAGCGTCGCCGCCAGTATTTGAAAATCTCCCAGATAAAAAGCTCCCGGTATCAATAGGGCAAAAATGATCCCGGTAGTTTTTTCTTTTAAAAAGCCCGTACCGAAAACAATGCGGTTATACTCCCACAGACCTCCTGAAATAATCAGGGCAATCAATATGGTTAAAACCTCGAGCGATCCGAAAATAATTATAGCCAGCAGTGCGGCTGCCAGAACAAGACCTGTAATCCATCTTTGGAGATTGGAATTTTTTTGCGTCATTTAATCTCTTTCAAATTCTGGTTCTTTTCCATTTGCTCGCCGGTCAAACCGAAACGTCTCTCGCGCTGTTGATAGGCCTCAATTGCACTCAACAGATCTTTCTTTTTGAAATCAGGCCATAAAACATCGGTGAAGTAAAGTTCCGTATAGGCAAGCTGCCACAGAAGAAAATTGCTTATCCGGTACTCTCCGCTGGTCCTGATTAAAAGATCCGGATCGGGGATATCGCGTGTAAATAGGTAATTTGCAATAGTATCAGTATTTAGAGAGGATATATCAAGTGTTCCTTTAATATTATCTTCCATCATCTTTTTCAAAGCGAAGAGTATTTCGTCACGACTTCCATAGCTCAAGGCCAGGTTAAGCACCATTTCCCGGTTGTTTTCCGTCTGCTTAATTACCTGCTTGAGCTTTTTCTTGACCTCCGGGTAGAGTCTTTCAATATCACCGATGGTCGTGAGTCTGATCCCTCTTTTTTGCAAATCAGGCGTTTCTTTTTCCAGATATTCGACAAGAAGAGCCATCAGTGCTTTTATCTCGCTATCAGGCCTGCCCCAATTTTCCGTCGAAAAGGCGTATAGCGTTAAATATTGAACACCCAATTCACGGCAGGCACTGACAACCGTCCGTACCGCCTGAGCACCCTTTTTATGTCCGCGGATACGTCCCATCGCATGACGCTTTGCCCAACGCCCGTTACCGTCCATAATAATCGCGATGTGTCGCGGAAGATTCATAGAATTGATTTTTGCCATCAGCGTGTCAAATAAGTCGAAAAACAAATGGGGAGCCTCAGACTCCCCATTTAAAGTTCCAGGTCTTTTTCAGGTTAAATCTCCATGATTTCTTTTTCTTTGGCCGAAAGCAGTTTGTCGGCTTGTTCGATGTATTTGTCCATCAGCTTCTGGACCTCGTCTTGTAAAGAATGCATCTCATCTTCACTGATTTTACTGTTTTTCTTCAGATCCTTCAGCCCGTCATTGGCGCTGCGGCGTTCGTTGCGAAGTTTTATCTTCCCCTCCTCAGCCATTTTTTTCACCTGCTTGACCAGCTCCTTGCGCCGGTCTTCGGTCAGTTGAGGGATAGACAGACGAATGACTTTTCCATCGTTTGACGGCATCAGTCCCAGATCGGACTTTTGAATGGCTTTTTCTATGGCACCGATGGCCGAGGCGTCCCAGGGCGCTATTACGATCAGGCGGCTCTCAGGAACGGAAAGAGTGGCCAGCTGGGCGACAGGGGTCGGTGTTCCGTAATATTCAGCCCGAATCCCGTCCAGCAAAGATACAGAGGCGCGGCCGGTTCTCACTCTGCTGAAGGATTTTTCAAGAGAGGATATCGTCTTTTCCATTTCATCCTTGAACTTTGAAAAAATCTGTTCCTTCATGATTATTCTCCTATGTAGGTTCCTATTTTTTTGCCAAGAATAACTCCGCGGACATTGCCCTTTTTCTGCATATTGAAAACGGCAATCGGCAGCGAATTATCGCGACAAAGCGTAATCGCTGTTGAATCCATTACTTTAAGATTTCTCGTCAACACATCGATATAACTGATTGTTTTAAACATCTTCGCGTTCGGGTTTTTTACCGGGTCGGCATCGTAAACACCATCGACCTTTGTTGCTTTCATAATCAGGTCAGCCTGGATTTCCATGGCACGCAGGCAAGCTGCCGTATCGGTCGAGAAAAAGGGGTTGCCGGTTCCACCGGCAAAAATGACGATTCTTCCTTTTTCCAGATGTCGTATGGCACGCCTGTGGATAAAAGGCTCCGCAATTTTTGGCATTTCAATCGAGGACTGCACGCGCGTGGGAATTCCTCTGGCCTCGAGCGCCCCCTGCAGGGCGAGGCTGTTGATAACCGTCGCGAGCATCCCCATATTGTCAGCCGTCGTCCGGTCCATTCCCCTGGCACTGGCTTCAACGCCGCGGAAAATATTGCCGCCTCCAACGACAATGCCTATTTGTACCTTGAGGTCAGCAAGCGACTTTATTTCTGCTGCAATATAATTGGCCACATCCGGATCGACACCAGATGACTTTTCCCCCATCAGCGCTTCACCGCTTAGCTTCAGGAGAATCCTTTTATACGCGGCTTTTTTTTTCTCTTTCATTGTTGCGTGATTTCTTCGCCGAGTTGAAAACGGGCAAAACGGCGGATAACAATGTTTTCACCTGTTTTGGCGATCATATTGCTTACCAGCGTGCCAACGGTAATGTCCTGATTTTTGATGAATTTCTGTTCCACCAGGCACACATCTTCATAATACTTCTTTAACTTTCCCTCGATTATTTTATCCCAGATCTTCTCGGGCTTTTTCTCTTCGCGAAGCTGGGTACGGTAAATTTCCTTTTCCCTGTCCAAAACATTGGGGGGAATTTCCTCGCTGCGCACATACAGGGGATTGGAAGCGGCAACATGCATGGCAATGTCTCTGGCCATCGTTTGAAAATCATCGGTTTTAGCTACAAAGTCAGTTTCACAATTGACCTCCACCAACACACCGATTTTTCCACCCATATGAATATATGAAGCAACGGTTCCGTCTTTGGCCGCTTTTGACGATCTCTTGGTCGCCGCGGAAAGACCTTTCGTCCTTAAAAAATCAATCGCTTTTTCAAAATCTCCGTTTGTAGCGACAAGCGCCTCTTTACAGTCCATCATCCCGGCGCCGGTTTTAGCTCTTAGCTCTTTTACCATCGTTGAAGTAATTTCCAATGTAATACCCTCCTGAGATACGGTTTCTTATTATGTTATCGGCAGGCCGCCGGTGTTAGATATCGGTCGATACAGGAGAAGCATCCGCCATTTCGACACTTTCAGGAATGTCCGCTTCGGTATCCGCTGTTCCCGCCGGGCTATCTTCACCAGCTTCTTTATTGGACTCGGCCGCGATCTTCTCTTCAAATCTTTTTTTGCCTTCCAGGACCGCATGGGCAAATTTAGATGCGAACAATTTGATGGCGCGTATCGCGTCATCATTACCCGGAATGATATAATCGATGTCGGTCGGGTCACAATTGGTGTCCACTATGGCAATAAGAGGTATTTGGAGTTTTTTTGCTTCCCGGACAGCTATGTGCTCACGGTTAGGATCGACAATGAACACGGCCGCTGGAAGGGTTTTCATGTTTTTAATACCCCCGAGGACATTTTCGAGTTTATCCATTTCTTTTTGCAATTGAGCTACTTCCTTTTTGGGGAAAGCCTTGATTGAATCATCATCAAACATCTTGTTGAGGCTGTTGAGACGGTCCACGCTCCTTTTAACCGTCACGAAGTTTGTGAGCATACCGCCCAGCCAACGTTGATTGACGTAAGGCATGCCGCAGCGCGTCGCCTCCTCGCGAATTGCCTCCTGCGACTGCTTTTTGGTTCCGACAAAAAGAATCTCTTTACCCTGCCCGACGGTATCAACCACAAAATTGTATGCCGTCTGAAACATCCCAACGGTCTGCTGGAGGTCAATAATATAGATGTTGTTTCTCGCCCCGAAAATGTAGGGCTTCATTTTGGGGTTCCACTTGTTGGTCTGGTGTCCAAAATGCACACCTGCCTCAAGCAAAAGTTTCATGGAAATAGCTGACATTTTTCTTCTCCTTTGTTTTTAGTCCTCCACTCCCGTCACCTTGAGAGCAAGCTTAATCTCTAAGCAACATGCCGTCAATCAGAGAGTGTGTGAAATCTTGCGGCAATTATCACAAATAATCTGGATGTTCAAGCTTAATTAACTTCTTCAGACCTAAATTCAATGGCTTTGTCGTCCCGGTTACGTCGAATAGGCGGAATTTATTTTCACATAATCATGGGAAAGATCTGAGGTGCAGATTTCAAAGGATTTATCCCCCCCTCCCAGACTTATGCGGACTTCGATTTCTCCCCTGCGGAAGATCTCCGTAAGCTTGGCAAGCTGAAAGTTGACCGGCGCATCTTGTGAAAATAGCGTCATATTCCCGATGGACAGGCTCACTTTTTCTTTTTCAAGCGACACTCCGGATGCGCCGACAGCGGAGATAATCCTTCCCCAGTTGGGATCCTCGCCAAAAAAGGCGGTTTTGACCAGATTGGAATTGGCTACAGCATAGGCGACACGACGCGCATCCGACTTGGATTTGGCCCCCTCCACCACAATTGTGATTAATTTTGTGGCGCCTTCTCCGTCTCTGACTACCGCCTGGGCCAGTTCCGCTAAAACATCAGTGAGCATTTCACGAAAGCGCTGCAGCCGGGCCTGCGCCCGCTCCAAAGGATTATTGCCGGCCAGACCGTTTGCCATGATTATGGCCGTATCGTTGGTGCTCATACATCCGTCAACGCTGACGGCATTGAATGTTGAGTCGACAACCTGCCGGAAAACCGTGTTGAGCGCTTTTGCATCCACCAACGCATCTGTCATTACATAAGTGAGGAGTGTCGCCATATTCGGCTCAATCATGCCTGCGCCCTTGGCTATTCCGCATACCGTGACATCTCTGGCGCCGACGATACCCCTGCGGATGGCAATTTTGGGAAATCTGTCGGTGGTCATCATCGCTTCCTGCGCGTCTTCGATGCCGTTTTCGCTTAAACTTTTGACCAGTCGGGGAATGCCGGCTTCAATTTTTTTTACAGGGAGCCTTTTACCAATAACGCCCGTAGAGCATAAAAGCAGATGCTCCTCCGGTATCTTAAGCTGCTGCGCAGCGGCTGCTGAAACCGCCAGCGCGTCGGCTATGCCCTCTTTTCCCGTGGCGGCATTGGCACAACCGCTATTGGTGATAATTGCCTGGGCTGTCCCTCTTTTGACCCTTTCCGTGTCGATAAGTACCGGCGCCGCCTTGAAGGTATTTTTGGTGAACATCGCGGCGACCCTGGCCGGGACGGTCGAAAAAATTAAGCCCAAATCTTTGTTACCGCCTTCTTTAATACCAGCGGACACTCCACCGGCCAAAAAACCGGGAACGCTTATTTTAGGTGTTGTTTTTGCCATTTAAGTCACTCCTCACCCTTGTTTAAGCTCCACAACATTTTTTATACTTTTTTCCGCTGCCGCACGGACAGGGATCATTGCGTCCCACCTTGTTGTGGTTGCGCTTGACGGTTTTGCCTATCGGCACGTCTTCACCGCGACTCAGGATATAATCCTGCTTCTGTTTTTGGCGGATTTCCTCGACCTCCTCCTCGCGCTGAATTCTGACCAGACTAAGCTTTTCGAGTGTATCCATTTTAATGCGGGCGATCATGTCCATGAACATCGAGTAGCCTTCACGCTGGTATTCCCTTATCGGATCCTTCTGCCCATACCCACGCAAACCGATACCTTCCCTTAAATGGTCCATAGACAGCAGGTGTTCTTTCCAGTGAACATCAATGGCCTGTAACATGATGACTTTCATCAGATAATTCATCAATTCGGTACCGAACTCTTTTTCCTTGTCCCGCAGATGTTTCTCAACCTGTGAGATGACCTGATCGCGAAAACTGTCAGGCGCAGAGGGCGCCTGCAAGTCGGCCGAATCGAGGCGTAAATTAAACTGTTTATATATAGCCTCATGAAGAGCTTTGAAATCCTCCTCTTCAGGCCGCTTTTTATCACCGATAAATTCTGAAATCAGATCATCTGTGATTTCCTCAACCATTTCTTCAATATCCGTCCATAAGTCTTCGCCACGCAAGACTTTTTTACGCTGTTCATAGACAACTTTCCTTTGGTTATTCATTACATCGTCATAGTCGAGCAGGTGTTTCCGGATATCAAAGTTCTGGCCCTCCACTCGTTTTTGGGCGTTTTCTATGGCGCGTGAGATATATTTATGCTCAATCGGCTGGCCCTCTTCTATACCGATCGTATCCATCACTGAAGCTATACGCTCAGCGCCGAATACCCGCAGCAGATCGTCTTCAAGAGAAAGATAAAACCTTGATGAGCCTCTGTCGCCCTGGCGCCCGGACCTTCCCCGCAACTGGTTATCTATACGGCGGCTTTCATGCCTTTCCGTGCCCAGAATATGCAGCCCGCCCGCCTGAGCAACATGGTCACCAAGCTTGATATCCGTGCCCCGTCCTGCCATGTTCGTAGAAATGGTCACCTGACCAGGCTGTCCTGCCTGGGCAACTATTTCCGCCTCTTTTTCATGGTTTTTGGCGTTCAGGACATGGTGCTTGATGCCGGCCCGCGTGAGGTATTTACTCAATAGTTCGGATTTTTCGATCGATATGGTACCGATCAGAACAGGACGCGTGGCTTTGTTGAGTTCTTTTACCTCTTCGATAACCGCTTTTATTTTTTCCTGTTCTGTTTTATAAATCAGGTCGTTGGAATCTTCACGGATCATGGGCATATTGGTGGGCATGACCACAACTTCAAGATTGTAAATCTTTTTGAATTCTTCGGCTTCCGTATCGGCGGTGCCGGTCATCCCAGCCAGTTTTTTATACATCCGAAAATAATTCTGAAACGTGATTGAAGCCAGTGTCTGGTTTTCTTTTTCAATTTTCACTCTTTCTTTGGCTTCCAGAGCCTGATGCAGACCGTCGCTGTAGCGCCGGCCAGGCATGACGCGCCCCGTAAATTCATCAACAATCACAACCTGGCCGTCTTTGACCAGGTAATCAACATCGCGTTTAAAAAGCGTATGGGCACGCAGCGCCTGGTTGACATGATGAACTATCTCGATATTTTTTGGTTCATAGAGGTTCTGAACATTGAGCAGTTTCTCTACATGAGCCACTCCTTCCTCAGTGAGGGCAACAGTTTTGCTCTTTTCGTCGATTGAATAGTCCACCTCTTTTTTCAGACGGGGGATTATCTGGTTGATCTTGTGATACTTGTCGGTGGAGTCTTCCGAGGCTCCGGAGATAATCAGCGGCGTGCGCGCCTCATCAATCAATATACTGTCCACCTCGTCGACAATCGCATAGTTGAAGTCTCTTTGAACATATTCGTCGAGACTGAATTTCATGTTGTCGCGAAGATAGTCAAAGCCGAATTCATTGTTAGTACCATAGGTGATGTCGGCGGCGTAAGCCGCACGCCTTTGTTCATCATCCATACCATGCACGATCACGCCGACGGTCAAGCCTAAAAAACGGTAGACAGGCCCCATCCATGCCGCGTCGCGACCCGCCAGATAGTCGTTAACAGTCACGACGTGACAGCCTTTTCCTTCCAGAGCATTAAGATACAGAGGCATGGTTGCAGCAAGAGTCTTGCCTTCACCCGTTTTCATCTCCGCAATCTTGCCTTCATGCAACACTGCGCCGCCAAGTACCTGAACATCAAAAGGGCGCATCATCAGCGTACGGCGTGATGCCTCCCGGGCGACAGCGAATGCTTCCGGCAGGATATCGTCAAGCGTCAGACCGTTTTTCAGTTTTTCGCGGAAGTAATCGGTTTTAGACCTTAGCTCATTGTCCGTCAAGGACATCAGGACCCTTTCAAAGGAATTGACTTCGTTTAAAATGATGGATAATCTCTTCAGCTCACGATCATTTCTTGTGCCGACAATTTTTTTTAAAATGGCCTCCAGCATTGATCACCTTCATAAAAAAACCGGTATCCTTCACCGGCGTATTTTAACACACATCACCGTCGGGGGAAAACCCCAATTTTTCAGGTAAGTGAATCCCATGACACGGTCCCTGCAAACACGGGCCGCTTAAGAGCTATGTATCGACTACCGGAACTTCTTGCCTGTATTTGCGCCGGGACAATACTCGCAAGATCAACAGGCGCTATTTATAGTTAAAATTTCCCTTATGCATATTGTCAGGGAAAGTTTTTATTTTTTGCTCTGGCAAGGTCAGAAATTATGCATTTATATTTCAAATGCTCAGAGCATTATGGAATACAAATACAAATGAATAACCATTATCCGCTTGCCAAAAAACTTTGTTTGGTATCGACTGGAAATACAAACTCCAGAGGTATCAAAGCCCGATGCAGGATACTAATGCAGATCGATTGTTTATTTCAAGTATTTTCTTGGATTGACAGGAACATTGTTTACAGAAACACAGTAGTGAAGGTGAGCCCCGCTGCTTCTTCCCGTGTCTCCGACATGTCCGATGACATTCCCTCTTTTGACACGGGTACCTTTTTGCACTGCCGTTTTTGACAGATGCAGATAACTTGTGGAGATGCCATAACCGTGATCAATCTTTACCATATTGCCGTCTACGGCATTATAGGAGGCTTCAACAACCAGGCCGTCACCGGTGGCGACAACTTCCTTCCCCATGCGGGTCGCGATATCAAGTCCTTTGTGGAACTCGACTCCTGATGAAAAGGGGTTCTCCCGCGGTCCGAATTCAGACGTCACCCACCCTCTGACCGGCCAGATGGATGGGGTTGCCGCCAGGCGTGATTTCTGTTCCTGCAGGAACCTGAGCAGTTCCTGGAAACTTTTTTCTCTCTCATCTGCGTCTTTGTTGAGCTGGCTCAAGCTTTGGTGCATCCCGGACGCAAGTTTGTCATAATCCTGATCGAGCATTTCCTTTAACCGAACCTGCTCGTTGCTGGGGCCTCCCACGCCCAGCGGCACTTTTTGCCCCTTACCGGTTTGGTTTTTTGCCATTATTCTGATTTTCTGGTCAAATTGCCTGAATTCTTCCATACGATCGGAAAACTCATCTATTTTTAGAGCCAGAGAGTTGATTTCTTTTGCCTGCAGAATCGTCTGCCGCCTCAGCTGAGTCAGTTCAGCTCTGTCTCGCTTGATGCCTGCGTAATCGTAAAATATGTATAGTGTCAAAAGGAGGACCAGGAGCGAACCGACAACGAGGCAGCGCGCCACATTACCGGAAAGGGATATTTTAGTCACCGCGCTCTTCCTGCGAGGTACAATCATCAGAGTAAATAAATTATCCGACATTTTCACCTGCCACGAGTGCTCAAATATTTTGAAAAACAAAATGATTTTGAGTTGCTAGCATAGTACAAAAACAATGTCAAGTTTGAGTCGCTAATATTATAAATCGCCCAATGCAGCTTATCCTTTAATTTTTTTGACATATTTTCTGTGACATGAGTCACCGCACATCTAAAAATGCAGCGCGACACGACGTATCCCGCGCCTGTAGACCTCATAAAATGCCAACCCATTGCAGTTTGAATCGTTTTTTGCAAAATGGATGACCCTTTCGTAACTTTTAAATCCAATTGATGTTCAAAACATATTGTCGCCCGACGGCAAATAATTACCTTGACCAAAAGCGACGATGTTTTACTTGTGCAAAATCAGCAATACATGATAGTTTTCTAAAAACTTTCGCATCCGTGACATGAAAAAAATCATCAACCGCTACATATTCCGTGAAATTTCCATCGCTTTTGTCATAATTCTCTTTGTCATGACATTTGTCCTGCTGATGGGCAGAATGCTTCAAATCATGGATCTGATCATTAATAAAGGCATCAGTGTCATCTCCATTCTGCATATGATTGTGCTCATCATGCCTACTTTGATGATTTTTACGGTTCCCATAGCTCTTTTGATATCCATCCTGATCGCCATGGGGCGATTTTCGGCCGATAATGAAATCACTGCGCTCAAGTCATCCGGCCTGAGCCTGTGGCAGATGTTCTTTCCGGCGGCAACCGCAAGTGTGATCGCCTTTCTCATCACAGCCTTCATGTCCAACTTTCTGGCCCCGGCAGGCAATTACGCCATTAAACGCCTGCTGTTTGAGCAGGTGACTAAAAACGCGACAATCGCCCTCAAAGAAAAAACTTTCAATATTCATTTTCTCAGCCTGCTGGTTTACGCCGATAAAATTCCGGCTGACGGGCAATACCTGGAGGGGGTGTTCGTTTCAGACAGCCGCAGTCAGGGTGAAGAGAACATCATCATCGCCAAAAAAGCATATGTAGTTGCCGACCCCAAATTAATGATCGTCAAACTCCGCATGGAGGACGGCTCTATTCATTCTGTCAGCCACGATTTGAAAAACTACCGTAAGATTGATTTTACAGTTTATGACATAAACCTTAATCTGACAATGACGTTGCTCGCCAAATTCACAGACAAATATAAAGAGATTGAAGAAATGACCATTTCCGAACTTACTTCAGCACTCAACGCAAAAGATTTATCAGATTCAGCCAGACGCGAAATAATCTTGGAAATACAAACGAGGATCGCCACACCTTTAGCGTGTCTTTTTTTCGGACTGCTGGCAATGCCTCTGGGCATTAAAAGTCACCGTGCCGTCAGATCGAAGGCTTCCGCTGTCGGCCTCGTTATCGTCGGGGCATATTATCTTTTGCGCGTTGGGGGCGCAGCGCTGGTGGAAAACAGACTTCTGCCGCCTGGTATGGGCGCCTGGATACCCAATATAATTTTTGCGATCC
>CAYWRV010000037.1:0-14182 GCA_964460865.1 uncultured Smithella sp.
GAAAACGCCCATGTTTATCCCCAAACTGAAAAGATCGCCCGGGCGAGGAAAGGACTGATATGATCGCATACATGAAAAGACATGAACAAGCTGTGAGAGATATTCTGAAAGCCGGGCCAGACCCGCAGGCGCTTGCCGGGCTTTTGGCCCGTCACGAAACTCAAATCATTCGGATGCAGCATGAGCGTCTGGTACATCTGATCACGATGCTTTTTGTCTGTCTTTTTTTTCTGCTTTCCTTCGGCTGGACGATCACGCATTTCGCAGCGCCTTATATCGCCCTTACCGCGCTATTGATGATTCTGGCAGCCGCCTATATCATACATTACTTCCGTCTGGAAAACGGGGTGCAGGCCTGGTACCGGCTGTCGGATGAAATCAGTGAAAAGCTGTCGGAGGACGGCACGGGGCGTGGTGCATCCGGAGATTGAAAATACAATACTAACGCGTCCTGTTATCTACTTTCTTAGTTCCAGATACTTGAGTATCAGCCTCACGCACCCGTCAAGACCGGTCTTTGCTGTATTCATTACCAGGTCATAGCGTGACGCATCGGTCCATTTCTCGCCGGTCATGGTACGGTGGTAAAGCTCTCTCTCCTTGTCGCTTTGTGCGATCATTTTCAACGCTTCCTCGGGAGTAATCCCATAGAACTGCTCAAGGCGCTTTTGGCGAAACTCATTTTCGGCATGCAGGAAAATGCTCACATGACGGGGATGGCCTTTGAGAACATAAGTGCCGCAACGCCCGATGATCACAACGGAGCGCTCGCGGGCAATTCTTCTCATTATCTCGCCCTCGATTTTGAAAAGTTCCCGGTCGGTCGGTGGCAGAGACTGAGGCTTGACGTAAGCCTCGGGTGTGCAGGCCAGCGAACACATGAAAGACTGCCAAAACGAAAGTCTTTTTTCATCACGTTTTTCCAGGTCCGTATCCAGCATGGAGAGTTGTTTCGCGGCCTGGTCTATTATTTCGCGATCCGCATAGGAAATGTCCAGCGTTTTGGCCAGCTCGTGGCCGACAAACGCCCCGCCCGAGCCAAGCTGGCGGCTGATCGTGATTGCCAGCGGTGTGTCTTTATCCATGGCTTGCCTCCCGTCGTTCAATCCATATCTTCCGTATCGTTTAAAACTTGTATAGTCTCCCGCACCGGCCTGGTCAGACCCTTTCTAGACAACAAAAGGTAGTACAGCAGGACAGCAGTCAGAATCACCAGAGTCATCATCAGATACAGGCCGCGGTAGCCGGTATGGGGAACGAACAGTCCCAGTATATAGGGCCCCAGACCGAAGCCCAGGTCCACAAAAATAAAATAGGTGGTCACCGCCAGCCCCATCCGGTGGGGCGGAATATCCTTGATCGCAAGGGCCTGGGCGCAGGAGAAAAAATTTCCATATCCCAGTGCCAGCAAAATAGCCGCGGCCAGGAGCATTATTCCCGTCACGGAAAGACCAAACATCAGCATTCCTGCTGTATAGAGGAAAAGACAGGGATAGGCGACAAAGTCCGCGCCCTTGATGTCCATCAGCCGCCCGGAAAAGGGACGGGAAATCATCAACGTGATTGCATACACCAGAAAATAAAAACTTGCCGCTTTTTCCAGATGGATCTCTTTGGCGTACAGCGAGATGAAGGTCAGTACGCCGGAATAGCTGAATCCCGCCAGCAGGATGATGATGGAAATCGGTATCGACCTGTATTCCAGATAATCCGTCAAACGGAAAGCTCTTTCTTTGGTGGA
This sequence comes from uncultured Smithella sp., assembly GCA_964460865.1. Lineage (GTDB taxonomy): Bacteria > Desulfobacterota > Syntrophia > Syntrophales > Smithellaceae > UBA8904. Next base: position 1,742 of record CAYWRV010000037.1, read on the forward strand.
GGACTCCCGCGCCGGAGCCTCGTAAATCGGGCTGGAAACGGTAAATGACAAGGCAAAGCTCACCACGGCCAGAACCAGAGTGCAGACAAAGATCATTCTGAAATCTGTGTGGTTAATCAAAAATATCCCGATAAAGGGGCCCAGCGCCACAGCCAGAATCGCCCCCATGCCGTAAAAGCCGATACCCTCGCCGCGGCGCAGAGGCGGGATGATCTGTGCTATCATAGTTCCGGTGGCGGTGCTGACCACACCGAAGGTGACCCCGTGTAAAAATCTGAAAACAGTCAAAAGCGGCAGGTTTGCCGCAATGAAGTACAAAAGGGAGCTTAAGATACACGAAAAAGCGCCGGCAATTAAAACCTTCCTGCTGCCGATCCCTTCGATGAAACGCCCCGTTACGACGCGCCCGATGAGCGCACCGATAATAAACATGCCGGCGACCAGTCCGGCCAGATCCGTCGTGGCGCCGAAAGTGTCCACGGCAAAAGATGCAATGGTTACAAACAACAGAAAATGCGCCAGGAAAACAAAAAAATTGATTACCGATACGATGATAAAATCTTTGGTCCAGAGCTTTTCCCTTTTTTCGATCTTTTGCACGCGGGCAGTCCTTTTTTAAGAAAAACCGTCTTTTGTATCTCATCGGCCGTCTTGCCACAATAGATGACGGGCCTTGTCCCGACGGTTGGTTTTAAAAGCTAGCGCAATACCCGTCCCGCGTCAATGATTTGTGTAAAAACCGGTACTGACAGGCAACGCAAATCATAAGCCGTTCATACATCATTTCGTCCACCGGCTCTACACCTGGATGCCCAAACAAAACGCTTGTCGTTCCGACCGTCCAGATTCTTCTCCTCATACCGGCATATCTGACACCGAAATGTACAGGAACATACCCTCAATACTCTTGCCGCTTCCTCTTGACTTAAGCGCCCTTGCTGCCATCACCCTCACCTCCATAGATGCAATTTATAAACCGGACAGTTTATGTGCTACAACACCGGACAAATCACTTGCTACCTGCAATTTTTCAACAAATAACTTTACAAAATAATTATTGTTGTTAAAATACCTCCTGTAGTCCGTTTGAATAAGCGACTGTTTTCAGACCCATTCCACAAACCATATTATAACAAGACCAAACAGGAGGGGAAAAGCTATGGATCAGAAACAAATAGCTAAACAGATGATTGAATTTAACAAAACCGCATTTGACAATAGTTTCGCCGCGATGAGCGCACTACAGGATCAGACGGAAAAACTCATTTTGAATTTCATGGAAAAGGCACCATGGGTACCAGAAGATGGGAGGAAAGCCCTCAACTCCTGGATTGCCGGCTACAAGAAGGGTCGCGACGATTTCAAGGCGGCGGCAGATGACAGTTACCGGAAGGTGCTTGAATACTTCTCCGGTATAGAAAACCAGCAAACGGCAAAAACGAAGAAAAAATAACCACAGAGAAACATAACACAAAAAGGGGGCAGCCATGGACCCGAAACAAATAGCCAAACAGATGATTGTCTTTAACAAGACAGCCTTTGATAACAACTTCCGCGCCATGCAGGCCTTGCAGGAACAGACCGAGCGGCTGGTTAATAAATTCTGGGAGAAAACGCCGATGTTTCCCGAAGAGGGAAAAAAAGCGATCAGCGACTGGATGGCCGCCTATAAAAAAGGCTGCAACGAATTCAAAAATCTCGTGGACGACAATTTTAAAAAGGTCGAAGATTTTTTTGAAGAAAAGAAATAACAGCCGGCCGCACCACGGGGCAGCAATCAATGCTTCAGATAGAGCGCAAGAGTATCTTCCAGAATCAGCCTCTGTTGTTCAAAATCTTCTTTCAGGTTCAACGGGGGTAGTTTCATGAGCGGCAAGAAAGTGACGGTAACGCGCGCGAAGGGCTTGGGAACCATAAACCTGTCCCAGCTCTTCGCGTGCCAGGCGCGGTCCGCCTCGACAGACACGGGCACGATGGCGGCATCCCCTCCAGCGGCAATGGCGATAGCGCCCGGCTTGACCTTTCCCGCCGGTCCGCGTGGTCCATCAAGCAGATGAACGGCCACAGAGCTTTTTCCCTGATGCAGGCGTGTCATTATTTCTTTCAGGGCGGTTGCACCGCCGCGGGATGATGAACCGCGCACCGGGTAAACTTTCGCGCTCTCGGCCACGCGCGAGGCGATATCCCCGTCCGTGCTGCGGGAGATCATGACCAGGGCTTTGTATTTCACATAACGCCGAAACAGGCGGACACCGATAAAAAACTGCTGATGCCAGCAACATAAAAGCACCCTGCCGCCCTCGTCCACATAATCACGCCACTGTGACTCATTCACGATTCTCAGCCGGAAGGTCATCGAATATAAGAGAGCCAGGTAATAAACAAGGCTCCCCCCCAGCTTCACCGTTGCCACCTTGCGCATTTTCTTGAACATCCAAAGCTCCCTTACACAAAATCTGAAGAAAGTAATCACTATTGCTCTTTGCACGCAAGCAAAATTTGGCGGATTTACTATATTTGACCTTGATTATCGTCAGATGATTATCTAAAGAGTGAAACAAAGCTGCGATATCGACCATCAGGAGGCATTCATGACACATCCCGCGATCGTTCAACAGATGCAGCGGCCGGATTTCTATCCACATCACCCCGAAACAGTGGAACTGGTGCAGACGCATATCTCATGGGTTTTCATCGCCGGCGATGAGGTGTACAAAGTAAAAAAACCGGTCGATTTCGGTTTTCTGGATTTCACGACGCTGGAAAAAAGAAAATTCTACTGCGAAGAGGAACTGCGTCTCAACAGACGCCTGGCCCCCAGTATTTACCTCGATGTCGTCCCCATTATGCTGGATCCGTCCGGCCGCGCCGCTCTGCGGGGTGGGGGAGAAATTGTCGAATACGCGGTCCGCATGAAAAAACTGCCCCTGGACAGGATGCTCAAAACACTGCTTGCCGAAAATCGTATGCCGGATAAAACCATGGATGCCCTGGCCGGAAAAATCGCGCAGTTTCACAAAACCGCCCAAACCGGCGGCACCATCGACGAGATGGGCTCGATTTCAACAATCAGACACAATAACGAAGAAAATTTCACCCAGACCCAAAAGTACGTTGACGTTGCCATATCAGCCCACCAGTACGGCTTCATAAGAGAATATGTTGAAAAGTTTCTGCAGGCGAACCGGCCCCTTTTCGAAAAGAGAGTGGCGGATCATAAAATCCGCGACTGCCACGGGGATTTGCACCTGGAGCATATCTGTGTTGTGGATGACATTATTGTTTTCGACTGCATCGAGTTCAATGAACGATTCCGCTTCAGCGATACCGCAGCCGAGGTGGCGTTTCTGACCATGGATCTGGACTTTAACGGCTATCCGGGTCACGCTGATGAGTTCACCCGCGCTTATTTACATCATTCCGGAGACGGGGAGATGAACTCTTTACTTAATTTTTACCGCTGCTACTATGCCTACGTACGCGGCAAAGTGACCAGTTTCCGCCTGGACCAGAAAGAGCTTCCCCCCGCCGAACGAAATCAGGTCAAGCGCACTGCGGCAAAATATTTCGACCTGGCCTTCACCTATGCGGCACGCCTGGAAAAACCGGCGCTGATTGTTACGGCGGGAATGATCGGCTCCGGCAAGAGCTTTCAGGCGCGCCATCTGGCGGCAAGATTAGGCGCGGAAATTATCCGCACTGACGTTCTGCGTAAGGAAATGCTCGATATTCCTCCCACCGAAAAACATCTTGATGCGTTCGGCGAGGGCATCTACAGTGCCGGCATTTCGCAGAAAACATATGAAAAGGCGATGGAATTAAGCGCCGAGATCATCCGCCGGGGCAGGCCGGTCATCATTGATGCCTCTTTCAGCACCCGCGCGCAGCGCGCGCTGGCCGTCAACCTGGCCGGGCGCCTGGGTGTGCCCTACTACATCATCGAATGCATCTGCCCGGACGAAATAGTAAAGAAACGCCTGGCAAGAAGAGAACATGACAAAAACAACCCCTCCGACGGGCGCTGGGAGATACTGATGGAGCAGAAAAAACACTATGAACCGATCGGGGAAATTCCGCCGGACCGTCATTTTACGATGGACACTTCGACGGATTCGGAAGCCTCCCGCTGCCGTGTGATCCGCGGCATCAGGATGGCCCAATTATAGGAAAGTCAGGGAAGGAAACGACGGAAAAATCCTTTTCGGGCTTTTTCCTCTTTTAGTTTTTTTGCCTTTTCTTCTTCTTCGATAAGCCTGGTCGTTTGCGCGATGTAGGCCTCGACTTTAAGATCAAGTCCCACGCCCGGATACCCTCGTTTGATGCCTTCAAACCTGTCCAGCGCGGCCTGATATTTTTTCAGCTTAAAATAAAAATTGCCCACATAAAACTCACGCTCGGCCAGTCTAATGTTGCACTCACGGGTCATTTTTTCTGCCAGAAGGGCAAATTTGCTCTGCGGGTAGCGGGCGGTCAGTTTTTCAAACTCTTTTCTTGCCTTGACTGTTTGCGTCTGATCCCGGTCTATATCTTCGATCTGCTGGAAGTGGCACATCCCCGTCTGATATATCGCGTAGGGAACATTTTCATCAGTCGGGTGCAGTTCCACAAAATCACGGTAGACGCCTTCCGCCTCCACATAATCTTTATTGCTGTAATAGGAATCAGCGATGCCCAGCTCTGCTAAAACGGCCAGTTCATGCAGCGGATAATCTTCTTTGAGGCGGGTGAATACTTCGCGCGCTCTTTTATAGCTGCCTTCCTGATAGTCCGCCGTGCCGCGCGCGTAAAGAGCCTCCGGCGTGTTTACCACAGGCGTCCTTTTACCGAAAAAAGACATGATGCTAGCCTTTGTGATCGAACATCCCGAGCATAGCAGAATCGCCGCCATTATGATGGAGAGAGTTTTTATCCGCACGAAAACCGCCTTTGGAACGGAATTTTGAAAAGCTGTGGCAACAGGGTTATGAGGCACAGATCACAGGCATTTATTGACAAAAGCTTCCAGCTTGTCTTTGGAGACATAGCCCACCAGGGTGTCGGAAACTTTTCCGTCTTTAAATATCATCAGTGTCGGGATACTGCGCACACCGTAGGAAAGCGCGAGTTTCTGCTCGTCATCGACATTGAGTTTCATGACTTTGACCCTCTCCTGATACTCGGCAGCGATTTCCTCCACCAGCGGACCGATCGCTTTGCAGGGGCCGCACCAGGGGGCCCAGAAGTCAATAAGTACGGGCTTGTCGCTTTTGAGCACTTCCCCTTCGAAATTATCGTCCCTGGCCACGCCCAGAATCTCGTCACCCATAAAAATGCCTCCTTTGATTTTGGGCCTATATGTCACAGCGCGCCGGAAAAAGTCAAATCCTATTTCCGCCTCATCCGGCCAGAGCGCCACAGGGGTAATTTTTTGACGCAAACTTTCAATTCTGCTATAAGTCAGCGTATTTTAAAGGAGGAATTATGGAGCTCATCGGGGTTCTCACGGGAAGCGTCATGATGGAGGCAATGAATATCGTACACAGGTGCGACAGGCAAACGGTGAAAAACAAATACGGCGAAACTACCGTCCTCGCCGCCGGGAACATGGCTTTTATCGTCAGACACGGGCTTGATCCCTCATGCTACATCCTGCCGCACCTGATCAACCACCGGGCCAATCTGCTGGCACTCAAAGAACTGGGCGTCACCGAAGTAATCGGCATCAATTCCACCGGTTCACTGAAAAATTCCCTGACCCCCGGAACGATCATGATCCCCGATGATTTCATCGCCACGGCGCCGGTACCGGGCATTCACGAGGGGCAGGCAATCCATCTCACGCCATCGCTTAGTGAACCGGTGCGCCGTAAACTTGTCGCGGCGGCACGCGCGTGTGATTTCGATGTGGTGGATGGTGGTACCTACTGGCAGGTCACAGGGCCGCGACTGGAAACCAGGGCGGAAATCCGGATGATGGGAAATTTTGCCGACGTGGTAGGCATGACCATGGCATCCGAGGCCATCACCGCGCAGGAGCTGAGCCTGGAATATGCGTCTGTTTGTTCGATTGATAATTTCGGTAACGGCCTGGCCGACCGGCCATTGAGTCTGGAACAAATCATCGCCGGAACACAAAATAACGCCCGGCGGATGGCTCGCCTTCTTGAAAGTTACACCAGCGGGGACTGAGTCTCCCTTAAGGAGCCCGGACAGGCTATTCCTGCTGGGCCTCGGCCGCCTTTACCAGGAGCTTGTCCACACGGTTGCCGTCCATATCCACTATTTCAAAAAGATATCCCGCGGCAGTGAACATATCGCCTGTTTCAGGAACACGGTTTAGCCGGTACATGGCCAGCCCGCCCAGTGTATTGACATCCGGCCTCTCCTCATCGTATTCCAGCAGGGAAACCACGTTGAGTACGTCGGCCGCGTCCTCCATCTTCATCGCTCCGTCAATGAGGTAGGACCCGTCCTCGCGCAGGTAGGCCTCAGGCTCATCCGGGTCGCCCAGAGCGGGCAGGTCCCCCATGATATTTTCCGTCAGGTCGTGAAGCGTGATGATGCCTTCCATCGAGCCGTACTCATTGATGACAATTCCGAAGTGCTTTTTGGTGCTGCGAAACATCTCCAGCACCTTCAGCGCCTGGGCCTGCTCGGGTATATACAGGGGCTCAAACATAATCTGCTGAAGATCCAGCGTCTGATGCCGAATGTAGTATGCCAAAAGCTCCTTGACATTGACTACCCCTTTGACATGGTCTATTTCATCCTCACAGACCAGCAGGCGGGGGTGAGGCGCCTCCAGCGCCTCCTGCAGCAGCTCCTGGGATGTTTGATTAACATCCAGCCAGATGATGTCCACCCTGGGGGTCATCAGGGCGCCGGCACGTTTGTCGCCGAAGCGGATGACCTCATTGATCATGTCCGACTCTTCTTTTTCAATCACGCCGTGCTCGGATCCTTTTTTCAAAATCATCCTCAACTCTTCCTCGGTCAGCGGCGTTTCCCTGCTCGTTTGAATACCGAGAAGTTTCAAGATCAATTTTGTTGCCGAACTCAAAAACCATACCACGGGATAGACGACCAGGCAAAACAGCCTCATGGGAGGAGACAAAAAAACCGCCACTGCTTGCGCGTTGTTCAGTGCGATATTTTTGGGGACAAGCTCACCGATAATCAAAGTCAGACAGGTTACCAAAACGACAACCGCCACCACTGCAAGCGTCTGGGCGTATTCGACCGGGACACCCGCACTCGCCAGCAACCCGGCCACGCCTGCAGAAAGCGCCAGCCCCGCATAAGCGCCCGATACAATGCCGACCAGCGTGATACCAACCTGAATGGCGGAAAATATCTTTTCCGGTTCTTCCAGAAGGGCAAGGGCGGTTTTGGCGCCCATCCGCCCGGCTTTTGCTTTTTCTTCCAGGCCGGTTCTGCGTGCCGAAACAAGGGCGATTTCGTACATTGCGAAAACACCGTTGAGAAGAAGCAGCAATAGCAGAATGATAAAAGCTTCCATGAATTGAATTTTTCTTTCTGAAAAATTTTACCGGCGCTTACAGGCCGCCGCTATGCCTCTATATTAGTTTATCGAATCAGGAACCGTCAAGCTGCAAATCCGGCACTACGTGTCGTCGCTTTGAGAATACGGCCATCCGGGAAAAACAGCTTTGCCGGCATTTGAAATATTCGGCAAAGCGCTACAACTCCCCGCAGGGCGCGATGCCTTCATTGTTCCGGCAAGAATTTAAAAAGCGCCGAGCTGGCAGGGTTTTATTTTTATTTTCAGATATTCACAGGCGGCGCTGATGTCCATGCGCGGCAATGTAAGGCGATAAGCGAGATCCCATGCATCTTTGCACGACAGCCATTGGCCGGTCATCGCCTCGCGGATGGCACTTTCTAGTTGCGAACCTACCGACTCTGCCGCGTTCACACGTTTTTGCCGGTCACTGAAACCGAAAAGACCAAGCTGGCATTTAGTTATGCCAATATTGAGCATGTCAAGGGCCACGCCGATCTCCTCCATCCGCGCCGCGCCGCTGCGGGCAATCGTCTCGGACTCTGTGCAGGATATTTTATTGTCCCGAGCCCGTTGGAGGATCGTCTCTTTCAAAGAGACATCGACTTGAGTTCCGGCCGGGTGCTTTTTGGAATATTTACCGCTTTGTTCATTCGTCATGCTTTTTTCTCCACTTTAAAAGTACTTTCCCTTACGGCATAAATGATTGAGGCGACCTCGCACCTTCTTCCCCCATCGCATCCACAACGAGGTGTTTTGCTGATTACCGCCCTGAATCCTTTTGGCAGCCTCTTCTCATCCACCGGCACACCTCAGGACTAAGGCATGATTACACGCCGCCGGCTATCAATACTTCATATAGTGAAACGGCTCGACAGCCGAGAGGGCATGTGTATCGAGAGTTTCAAACCTGTTTTTTTCCAGAAGCTTCTCCGTTTTTTCAATCCGGTCCACATCAACGACAAAGACCGCCTTTTCGCCGCACTCCAGCACAAATCCATAGGCGTTGTTGACATTGATACCCTCCCGGTAAAGGAGCTGCATCAACCCGTCGAGGCCGCCCGGCTTGTCGGGAATCAGCACCGCCAAAACGTCTTTGAGATAAACCGCGAAGCCCGCCTGTATTAAAACCTTTTCGGCGCGCTTCGGTTCGTCAACAATCAGATTGATGATCCCCGTCTCCCCGAAGGTCGTTATCGTGGTCGCCCGGATGCTGATGCCCGCTTTGGCCAAGAGAGCCGTCACAGAGGCAAGTTGCCCCGGCTTGTCTTCCGCATGGATGGAAAGTTGGTAAGCAATCATAATACTCTCCTTGCTTGAGTTGCGATCAACAGATTTTCTCAGTAAGTCTCCGCATAAATAACACAAAAATTAAGCAGCGCGGCACAAGGCTGCTTTACGTGGGCATCATGAAAGAAACGTAGTGGATTCTAACAATTCCATAGGGAATTTATCAAGACAAATCTCTTTCGTAAATACCCGGCGCCCACGAGCCTGCCTATCGCCCCAGGATAACATCCCCCGTATCTGTGATGAGCTTTTCAGGAAGCTCGAAAACCCGGCGGAAAACATTCATCGTGCCGCGCGACAGGGATTTAACCGGTATGGGCCTGACCTCGGGGTTGTCCCAATCACCCTTGACCTCAAAGTGAACGGTCACCAGATTGCCTTTTTCATCGGTAAGCACCCACCCGGCGACAGGAATTCTCGCCGCAATCAGATCAAGTGTTTTAAGAGGATGAACGCCGACGATGCCGTCGAGTTTTTTGCCGATCAGATCCGTCTTGCCGACAAGTGAAATCTGCATCGCATCACCGCTGACAAACAAGTCCTGAACGTCGATCACCCCACCGCTTAGCGTAAATACGGAGTTGATCGCCGAATAGGGCATTCCATCGGCAGCCATGTCCGGCAGCTTAAGTTTAAAAAGCTGTGCGACGTTGAGCAGTGAAAATATTTTTGCCAAAACGGAAAACTTTTTTATAACCCCTTTTTCGGCGTTTAACTGAAAGGAGCCTGTCGCTGTCCTGATATAATCATCAAATGTCGTACCCGTGGCGGTCACATCTCCGGCAAGAGATATTTTACCTGTCACCAGCCTGTCACCGATGTCAAAATATTCCAGGAGTTTTTCCATCTCCGCCTGCTCAAGCGAAAAATTAAGCCGGTACAGATCGCGGCCGCCGGGGCGCAGCTCCACCCTCCCCTCGCCGCGCAGACGACCCTCCATTATCCCCGCCTCCAGACTCTCAATGGTTACAACATTCCCGGCATAGTTTATCCGGGCCGTCAGTTGGCCAAAATCAATGCCGCTCGCCACACCCGCGTCCACCTGCAGGGCTAAATTAAGAGGCCTCTCCGACGATGAGCCTCCCGTCTCTTTTGAGAACTCAAGACCCGTCAGGCCGAAGGCGTCATCGGAGTGAATAAATGGAGAACTCAGATTAAGTGTCACAGGCGCATCATCCCGATAGGGTACTTCCCCGGAAAAAACAAAAGCGGACTTCCCCGCTCCAAACGAAAGACGGCCGATACGGACGCGATCCTCCCCCGCCGTGAAGCGCGCTCTCACCTCGCGCAGCATAACTGGACCGTCCCGGCCTGTCAGACCGATATCGTCCGTGTTTATCTGCGGTGTTTCAAGGCGGCAGAAAAAGTTACGACGGTGAAGGTTACTCATCCTGCAACTGCCCTTTATGCTGCTTTGGCCGATCAGCGCCTGCAAGCGCGAGGCTTCAATCCCCCCGTCTTTAAAAATGGCCGTGCCCGTCAGGCCGCGGATACGTTCCATCCCGTTTGAGAGACTAAACGAAATATTTTCAAATGATACATTTCCCCTCCAGATAAACTCCTCCGGAGCGTCAGGAGCTCCCCTGGCGAAAAGTGAAATCCGGCACACCCCCGCCGGATCGATTTTCTTCAATCCCGGAAAAAACGACGCGACCCTGTGAAGATCGAGCGCCCCCGCCTTCAGCCTGAGCGACAGTGGCGATTTACCCGTAAAGTTATATGAGGCGCTGCCGCCCAGCTTTTGCCCCTCCAGATCAAACTCAAAGGACGGCACCTTAAGCTTGTCCTCGTTGATTATGAGAGAAGCGGCAAGGCGATTATGTCGGCCGCCCGGCTTTTTCAGCTCATCACCGTAGCTGTAGGTCGCCCCGGTCAGATCCCATCTTGTGTCAATTTTAAAATTTTCGGCCGGCCCTCTGCCGCTGATAATCAAAGACGACGCACCGTCAAAGACAAATTGAGTTAATTTTTCCTTACCCAGCAGCCACAAAACCTCGTCTCGTGCCGGCTCAAGTGACATCTTCGCCGTGTAAACAGCCGGACCCGGCGCGGCGAAATCAGAAATCGAGCCATCGAGACGAAACGGAGATGTACCGAACCTGCCCTCCATCCCTGCAAGGGAAAACCGCCTGTTTTTCAACTCGAGCACACCGCTGATATTGGTGAAATCAGGTGCCCCGCCTGCGCCGACGCTAAACACCCCTTCGTGAACATGCGCCCGGATGGCAAGCACTCCGGCATTTTCTTTTTTCATCATATCCGTAATCTGGCTTTGCCTGCCTGCGAGTGTTCCCCCGGTAAGACTGAAATTGCCCCCTGTGACATGCTCTTTTATGAAATCACCGACTGGCTCGGGAATAATCTTCCAGGGAATGTAGGAGTGCATTTTCGTCAGAGAAAAAAATGATGAGGTCGCGGAAGCGGACAAGAAAGGATCATCCTCCCCCATGCCGCTTATGGAAAACCGGCCGGCAAGCGACACACCATCAACTGCCAGACGGGAGACCTCCAGTTGGACTTCGCTGCCGGTGCTCTTCAATTGATAATCAAGCTCCACCAATTCCGGACTGAGTTTCTTTTCAAAAACGTCCGGATAATCCAGCATTGCACCTTTCAGGGCTATTTTACCCTGCGCGTCAAATTGCGCGGCTTTACCGGATAACATCACCTCCCCGTCCAGGCGGCCGGCCAGTGCGGAAATAGAGACATAATCCTGCAGATAGGGAAGATAATGACTGAGATCAAGCCCCGTCAGTCGTATAGAAGTCTCAATCGTGCTTTCCCCAAGCGGCTTTCCCGTGGAGGCGGGCACAAAAATCCCCGCCGCTTCAAGCCCCCCCTCACTGTCATTTTCATGGATAATGGCCGACATTCTGAAGCGCGAGCCGGACCGTAAGCGCCTCTGATCAATACGGCACTGCAGGCCGGCCAGCGAAGTCTTCAGGCCTTTTGCGCCGCGCGTATAGTCTGTAAATGACACCTCGCCATTTTCAATCACGACATTTTTCAGCCCCAGCGACATCGCAGGTTTTGTTTCACGCGCGAGTAAATCAGCGATATTCAAAAGCCCGTCCTGGTTACGTTGCAAAAAAAGGCGGGGGTTTTTAAGGACTGCTTTTCGCAAAACCACACGCTTTGCGAAAAGCGGTAATAAATCGACCCGGAATGCGGCTGCTTCTATCTCAAAAAGCTCAGACGAGCCGTCTTTTTCCCGGACGGCGAGGTGCGTGAAATCAATGGACAGGCCGTGTCTGACAGTGAGAGACGCCCGCCCCGTTTCATAGCCAACCTCCCGGTCAAGTGCCTCACGCATGATTTTCAGGATGGTTTCTTTATGAACATCCAGCCCGGCCAGCTGTCTGGAGGCAAACCACCACGCGCCGGCAAACAAAATCACCAGCACCACAAGCAAAACCGCTATGCCTGAAAATATTATTTTACGGGTGTTTTTTTTCATCTGAGTCGCGTCCGCCGGTCCACTGCCCTGTGGAGCTTTTGTGAATATAGAAAATATCACAGTGAAATACCATCATTTTTTATTACCATAGCCCGGCAGTCGCGCGACGGAGAAACTGCCGGATACCATCCGCACCCTTTGTTTCTGAATTCGTGTCTCAAAAAGTAGATTGCATTACACTACATGGTATGGT